>JAPXME010000124.1:0-5303 GCA_033809185.1 Clostridiaceae bacterium | reverse complement strand
GCCTATGTCTCTGTGAGCAGAAGACTTTTTTTGACAGGAAGTCATGCCTGGAATATTCTCAAAGGCCGTAGACATCATCAGCTTAATTCTATTGAGCTGATTAACTTCACTAGCACCCGGGTCATAATCTACCGCAACAATATTTGTACCGGGGTAAACCCTTTTTAGTTCCTTCATCATACCCTTGCCGGTAACATGGTTAGGCAGACAAGCAAAGGGCTGCATACAGATAATATTCTTCACTCCGCTTTCAATTAGCTCAATCATTTCTCCTGTTAAGAACCAACCTTCTCCAGTATGGTGTCCTAAGGACATAACCTTGCTTGCTCCCTCAGCAATTTCCATTATACTCACTGGAGCTTGGAATCTTTGGCTCTTCTCCAAGGCCCTTCGTAAGGTTGTACGATATATATCTAGCAGTTTGATGACAAGTAAACCGAGTACTTGAGATTTTTTGCTTCCATCAAGATATTGATACTTATAGTGAGAATCATAAGCAGAATAGGTAAAGAAGTCTATCAAGCCCGGCATTACCGCTTCGCCACCCTCAGCCTCCACTATGTTGACTACATTATTATTAGCCAAGGGATGGAATTTAACCAGTATCTCACCTACTAAACCTACTTTAGGCTTAACTACATCATTAATCGGTAGCTTATCAAAATCACGGACAATAGCCTTGATATTTTTTTTGTATTCTCTGATGCTAGCCTTCTTTAGGGAGGCTTTACAGATATCTACCCATTTCTCGTAAAGGGCATTAGCTGAACCAGGAACCTTTTCATAGGGTCTAACACGATAAAGGACATTCATCAATAAATCCCCATATACAGTGCCCATGGTTACACGATGTAACAATCCTAAGGAATAACTAAAGCCAGGATTCTCCTCCAGACCCTTAGTATTAATAGAGATAACAGGTACTTGACCAAAGCCCGCATCTTTTAAAGCTTTCCTCAATAAGCCAATATAGTTTGTAGCTCTGCAGCCGCCTCCTGTCTGAGTAATAACTACTGAGCTATTATCTGGATCATAGTCCCCAGATTGTAGAGCCTCAAGCAATTGGCCTACAACAATAATTGCCGGGTAACAAGCATCATTATTGACATATTTTAATCCAATATCAACAGCGTTAGAATTCTCATAGGGCAAGACAACCAAATTGTAACCCGAAAGATTAATAGCTTCTTCCACAAACTGAAAATGAATAGGTGACATTTCTGGAGCCAGAATAGTATGTTTCTTTCTCATTTCCTTAGTAAAGATGACTCTTTTGAATGGTCCGGCAATTTTCTTGGCTACGTAACCGCTCTTTTCTCTTTCCAGCATGATTGCTTTTAGAGAGCGTAAGCGAATTCTGGCCGGCCCTAAGTTATTAACTTCATCTATTTTCAGGGTTGTGTAAATCCTGGAATGATTATTGAGGATTTCCTGAACCTGATCAGTCGTAATTGCATCTAGACCGCAACCAAAGGAGTTGAGCTGCACCAGTTCTAAATCCTTTTCCTTGGCCACAAAATTAGCTGCCGCATATAATCTGGAATGATAGGCCCATTGATCAACCACTCTTAAAGGCCTTTCTACTTCACCAAGATGGGAGACAGAATCCTCCGTAAAAACGGCTAAACCTAAAGAGTTGATCATCTCAGGAATACCATGGTTAATCAAGGGATCCAAATGGTAAGGACGACCTGATAGGACAATACCCTTTTGTCCCTTTTGCCGTATAGAAGCCAAGGCTTCCACGCCAGCTCTTTGGATATCTTCCTTAAAAGCGTCCTGTTCCCGATAAGCTTTTTCTAAAGCCTGTTTGACCTCAGCTTTACTAATCTGGAAATCTTTTAATTCTTCAGCCAAACGCTTGGCCATTCTAGCCTTGTTGGTATAGGGTAAAAAGGGATTCTTATATACAATACCTTCGTCCCTAACCTCGTCCACATTATTTCTGATAACCTCAGGATAGGAAATAACAATAGGACAATTGTAATTATTATCAGCTTCTTCCTGTTCTTTTTGCTCATAAATAATACTAGGATAGAAGATAAATTTGATTCCTTTTTCAATCAAACTCATGACGTGACCATGTACAAGCTTAGCGGGAAAGCAAACAGATTCTGAGGGTATAGTCTCAATCCCTTTCTCATAAATCTTGTTCGAAGAGTTATCGGACAATTCTACTCTAAAGCCCAGCTCTGTGAAAAAGGTAAACCAGAAGGGATAATTTTCATACATATTCAAGGCTCTAGGCAGCCCAACTACTCCCCTTTTCGCCTCTTCCTCCTTGAGGGGCTGATAGGAAAACAATCGACGGTATTTATAGTGAAATAGGTTGGGTAGTCCTTCCTTATTCCGGTCTTGACCAGCACCTCTTTCACATCTGTTACCAGAAATAAAACGCATACCATTGCTGAATTTATTAATAGTTAACAAACAGCTATTTGGGCAAACCCGACAACGGGTAACATTAGTATCAAAAGTAAAGTCGGCCAAATTCTCGGCTGATAACAAGCTGGAATCATACCCTTCCTCGTATCTCTCCAGGGCAATTAAAGCCGCCCCGAATGCCCCCATGATCCCAGCAATATCAGGTCTGATAGCCTCTCGTCCCGAAAGTAGCTCAAAGCAGCGTAATACTGCATCATTATAGAAAGTGCCTCCTTGGACAACAAGGTGTTGGCCCATTTCTTTAGGATCACGAATTTTAATGACCTTAAAGAGAGCATTCTTAATCACTGAATAGGACAAACCAGCAGAAATATCGCCTACTGAGGCTCCTTCCTTCTGGGCTTGTTTTACTCGGGAATTCATAAAGACTGTACAGCGGGAACCTAAGTCCACCGGGCTAGAAGCAGACAAAGCACTATGGGCAAATTCTTCTATGGTCATGTCCAAAGAAGAGGCAAAGGTATCCAAGAAGGAACCACACCCTGATGAGCAGGCCTCATTAAGAAGGATGTTTTCTACTACGCCGTCTTTAATCTGTAGACATTTCATATCCTGACCACCGATATCCAGAATAAAATCCACGTCAGGACAGAAGAACTTAGCTGCTTTATAGTGGGAGACTGTTTCGATCTCTCCAATATCAACTTTCAAGGCAGCTTTCAATAAACCTTCACCATAACCTGTTACAGTAGAATTAGCTATTCTGGCCCCTTCAGGCATCAGCTCGTATAGCTCCCGCAAAATCTTCAGAGTCGATTTCAGCGGACTACCTTCATTACTGCCATAATAAGAGTATAACAAAGCCCCTTCAGCATCGATTAAAGCTGCTTTAGTAGTAGTAGAACCAGCATCAATCCCTAGGAAACAATCCCCTTTAAAATCGGCTAGGTTTTTTCTCTCTACGGTGCCTGCCTTTTGATGTCGCAATTTAAACTCTTCGTATTCTTCTGACGAAGAAAAGAGAGCTTCTAATCTCTTAGTTTCTTCGGCAAAATTATCACCACATAGGCTTAGACGTTCTATAATCTCATCAAAAGTAACGGTTTGTGCATCTACAGAAGAGATAGCTGCACCTAATGCAACAAATAACTGAGAATTATCAGGGAATATTACTTGATGGGGCTCTAGTTGTAGGGTTTCAATAAAGCGTGTCCGTAACTCCGACAGGAAATAAAGGGGTCCTCCTAAAAAGGCCACATTACCCCTGATCGGTCTGCCACAAGCTAACCCGCTTATAGTTTGTATTACTACGGCTTGCAATACGGAAATCGCAATATCTTCTTTGGCCACGCCTTCATTAAGTAAAGGCTGGACATCAGTCTTAGCAAAAACGCCGCAGCGCGCAGCAATAGGATAGATGACCTGATGATTCTTAGCCAATTCATTTAGACCGGCTGCATCCACATTGAGTAAAGCAGCCATTTGATCAATAAAAGAACCAGTGCCTCCGGCACAAGTACCATTCATTCTTTGATCGACGCCATCAGTAAGATATATAATTTTTGCGTCTTCGCCGCCTAATTCAATGGCTACATCAGTTTGTGGATAATATAATTTGAGCGCTTTAGTGGAAGCGATAACCTCTTGGGTAAAGGTCACCCCCATGGCCTTGGCGATATTCATACCACCTGAACCAGTAACAGATACAGTCAGAGGAGCCTCCCTTAAGATCTCTGTGGCATCCTGTAAAATCTCAAACAGTTTGTTTTTAATATCAGCATAATGCCTTTCATAACGACTATAAACTACAGTCTTTTCATTATTTAATATAACTACCTTGACAGTAGTGGAACCTATATCGATTCCTACATGAAATACTTTGTTCATATATTTCCAGCCACTATCAGCTGATTCCCCCTCCTCTTTGGGAGCTATTTTATTCTCTATTATATATCTATCTTATCATAACTTATAGCAAATTAAATTAGCTTAGATTTGTTCAACTAAACAATAATAGTTCTACTAGATAAACAGAAAGCTATCAGCAGAATCTGATAGCTAGCATATATATCCTCAGATTTTGTTCTATCGTAGAAGCCCTTTTGACTTGCGTAGTGGTGATTCTTGTTTGGATTGGAGATTTAATTTTAGGGCTATCTCCCCTTGAGAAACATTTAATTTCTGGGCAATATCCTGAACGGAGTAGCCCATTTTTTTCATGTAAACAACCTTGGCTCCTATGGAGATATTATTATCATCAAGATCAAACTTCTCTTCAGTAGATGTCATTGCCGGTAACTTAGAATGAAATAAAGACTGAGACAGTGGTTGAGCCTGGGCTTGTGTTTCAGTTTTCACCTGAGATTTCAAGCGTGATTGGAGCTGTGGTGCCATCTGTCCATTATGTTCTGTGTTACCAACAGGAGTGAAGGGAACCACATTAGTTGTCCGCTGGTCAATTTCCCTGAGGACAGTATGGGCCTCATTCAACTTTTCTTCTAATTCATCCAGAATAACATCTACCAATTGAGAGTTGCGTTCTACTAGGCTTTCAATTCCCTGCTGGACACGAAGATTTTCCTGATATACATTATTAAACTGTGTGTATTTACTAGCTATCAGTATAAACAAAAGAATATTGATTACAAATAAAACGATATTCCAGGTAGGCATTATACCCCTCCATCTATCAGAACTACACCTTGATATCCAGGACATTTCCTAATTTATCTTTTGCCTTAATGAGCTCCTGATCAGTACTCTCTTCCTTCCCACCAGACTGAGGCTTCCCATCCTGAGTTAACTCATAATGACCTCCCTGGCTTTGTTTGTTTTTCTCATTCTCAACCTTGTTACCTTTTACATTGTCGGTTTTTTTTACTTGACTCTCTTGGCGACGCATTTCTTCCTGCACTTGT
>JAPXME010000123.1:0-5356 GCA_033809185.1 Clostridiaceae bacterium | reverse complement strand
CCTTAATAGCCTCTAAAATAGAGTTGACCGGTTCCGCTAAGGCTTCTTGAATCTCAGCTGAATTAACCATAATCATTTTAGGTAATCCACTTATTAAATCCCTACCCCGCACCTGATAAGTCATGTTTTCCGGTTGGGTAACAGCAGAACCAATCGCTAACTTGATCTCCTCAGCTGTCCTTTCACCAATCATCAGATTATAACCTCTCTTGACAAAATTGACGATGGCCTCGTCCATTTCATCACCGCCGATTCTGATACTGCGACTGGTTACAATACCACCTAAAGAGATGATAGCTACGTCGGTTGTTCCTCCCCCAATATCTACAATCATATTTCCAGTAGGCTCATGAATAGGCAAACCTGCTCCTATAGCTGCAGCCATAGGTTCCTCAATAAGATAAGCTTCCTTGGCTCCAGCCTGCTGAGCCGCTTCCTTGACTGCACGTTCCTCTACGGTAGTAACACCTGCTGGAACACAGATCACTACCCGGGGCCTGTTTAGTGCTCCGATATTTTTTTCCAATGCTTTTTTGATAAAATACCTCAGCATAGTGTGAGTCACATCAAAATCTGCAATGACGCCGTCCTTCATAGGGCGAATAGCTACTATATTCCCCGGTGTACGACCAATCATCAATTTTGCTTCATCACCAACTGCCAACACTTCTCCTGTCTCTCGTTGAATAGCCACCACTGAAGGCTCAGTAATAACAATGCCTTTTCCTTTCGTATAAACTAAGGTGTTTGCTGTGCCTAAATCAATTCCCATATCCTTTGTGAACAACATTAGCGTAAGTGCCCCTTCCTATGTTAAGAATTATGTTAATAGTCTCTCCAAAAAATAGCCGTTTTCTCTCATACTTAAATAATTATTCTGACCAATTATTAAATGATCTACAATTTCTATCCCTAGAAGAGCACCAGCCTGATAAAGCCGTTTAGTCAGTTCCTGATCCTCTCGACTAGGCTGAGTGTCGCCACTAGGATGATTATGTACCAAGATCAATTTGGCAGCACTTCTTTTGATAGGTGCTTTGAATACTTCTCTAGGGTGCACTAAAGTAGCGTTCAAACAACCCACAGAGACTGTATCTATAGCCAAGACTTGATTCTTGGTGTTCAGATTAATAGCGCGAAAATATTCCCGATCCAAATAAGCCATTTCTCCTTTGACCAGTATAAAGGCATCTTGCGGTGTCCTAATTACCGGTCTGGAACTGATTTTTTGTCGCCCCAAACGGCGCCCCAGTTCTATAGCTGCTTTAAGTTGAGAAGCTTTAGCTAATCCTACACCTTTTTTTTCCTTTAATTCCTCTACGCTTAGATTTGTTAGAGCTATAAGGCCTCCTTCAGCTAGTATGTCACTGGCTAAATCCAGAGCTGACTTTTCCCTGGTTCCCGTGCCCAACAAGATGGCTAATAGCTCCTGTTCTGATAAACTTTCTGCTCCATGATTAAGTAGTTTTTCCCTTGGTCGAACCTCAATCGGATAATCTTTGAGAGTTGCTGTCAGCTTTTTCATGGTAATCCTCCCCTAAAATCGGGACACCGCAACTACGTAAAAGCTGCATGATTTTGACCAGCGGTAATCCAACTACATTAAAATAACAGCCCTGGATTCTTTCCACCAGTAAAGCACCTAACCCTTGAATGCCGTATGCACCGGCTTTATCCAGGGATTCACCACTTGCAACATAATTTATTATCTCTTTTTCCGTTAAGTGCCGAAAAGTAACCTGGGTAATCTCTACGGCAGTCTTAACCTGAGGAGTCTCCTCTTGATAATGGGCTACACAGACACCCGTCATAACTTGATGATTTGAGCCGGAAAGCTTTCTTAGCATAACTTGGGCCTCTTGTTTATCCTTAGGCTTGCCTAGGACCTCTCCAGAGTGCACAACTATTGTATCTGCCCCTAGAACAACATCTCCCTTTTCAGCCGGAACGGCCAAGGCCTTCTGTTGGGCTAATCTTTGCACCCATTCTGGCCAGGGGCTGAATGGTTGTCCCTCAGTTATGCAACTTGGCTCAACACGATATTTGATACCAATCTGCTGTAACAATTCAGCTCTTCGCGGTGAGGCTGAAGCCAAGATAATTTCCATCTCTCTTCATTCCTCTTTCTGTGGCTAAGTACGGAAATAAATTATTATTCCGACAATAAAGCCAATAATACTGGCAAGATTAAGCTTTAAGACTAAACCGAATGTAATGGAAAGCACCAGTAAATCTATCGTTATAGGTGATAAGCCTATTGCCGGAAAACCATAACCCAAAATTGGAAGAAGGTCTTGTAATAGGGTACCAACCAGACTTCCGATTAAACCGCAGATAATTAACAGTACCACCAGAAGCCAAGGATTACGAGCCGCTCTATAGCCTTTCAATTGTACTCCTCCTTTACTAGCTCACCCAACGATACCAGTCCACTAAATAAGGGGGTATTTGCTGGTGAGTGCCTTTCCGCTTCTATAAGTTTATCATTGACTAAATATCTTAACAAGCATATTAGATACTCATTGTTAGACATTTTTTGATGTTAAATTCTTCCCCTCTCTTTCTTGAATAAATTCCCTCAGCCAACTTAGGACTTTAGGATTATTCAGGGGTAGCTCAGCCATAAGCTCCCTTAGCTCCCGGGTATCAAGGGTATACTCTTTATCATACCCTTTGCGTTCCAAGCAAAAATCCACCTCTGGTGAACCTGCAACCAAGGCAACCATAGTAGCGGCTAAATCCCCTAGGGGCGGACGATCTATATGACTTAGACCGAGTACTGCTTTAACGGTAGTACCGTGATTTTGTTGGGATTGCAAAAATAAATCACCACCGGTAGCCTGACAGTTGGCCTTGAGTAAAGATAAACCCATGCCAACCTTCCGAGTAGTTCTGGTAGTGTAAAAAGGGTCCAGAGCTTTTACCAGTTCCTCTTCAGACATACCACGACCATTATCACGGATTTCCATGACAAATTGATCTTGAGGCTTGTCCTCAATTATTTCAATTTCAATAAAATCGGCCCCCGCCTCTATAGAATTTTGCACGATATCCAATAAATGTAAAGACAACTCTCGCATAGCGACCTACCTATTTAGCCTTATTTGTCTACCATCTTGCCCCAGCATTGCTTTGCGTATTTCACTCAAGCTTAATTCTGTCATTCTGGCAAAACACTGAGGAGGACGGATATCCGCCAAATAATGGGCATCAGATGAAGTTATATAGGAAAAGCCCCTTTCTTTAATGGCTTCCAGCAAGTCTTGATCACGTGCCAAATGAGGAGTAAGTTCAACACCGTCCAGCTCCAAATCTGCTGGTATTGCCCCTAGATAACCCCATAGGCTGAAGGCTTGTCTGTCCAAGTGCGCTGCTAGACAAAGCCCGCCTATTCGGTGTACTTGTCGGACAGCTTCTTCTATAGTAAGGGTAGTTCCTACCAATAATAGTTGTTCCAGTTCTCCTATCTTTTTTCCTTCTTTATCGACCAACCATTGTTCGCCAATACTTTGTCGATTGTTACGTAGGGGCGGGAGCTTTTGATAAACCAGTTCCTGCATCTGCATTAGGCAGGATATATCCTCAAACAGACACACTAAATGAATGTCTTCCGCTGTCTGTAATTCCATCCCTGGAAAAACCTTGACCCCCAACTCCTGGCCTTTCTCAATAAAAGACTGGGCATTGGCTCCGGAATTATGATCCGTAATAGCCAACGCCTCCAACCCTAACTCCTTGGCTCGTCCAATTACAGCAGGGGGCAACATTTCCTCACTGCAACAAGGAGATAGAACGCTATGAATATGTAAATCTAAACTCCATTCTTTCATGATTCCTCACTACCAATACCCTGTAGAGCTAAATTGTGGGCTAACCGATATGCTGAATCAGGCCAACTAAAAAGAGGGACCCCCTCCGACCGAGCCCGTTCTAGAGTATCAGCTTGAGGTTGATGCCCTTCCACAATTACTATGCCAGCCAAATTAAGCAAAACAGCTACCGCCACAATATTACTGTGTGTCTGAGCCGTCAGCCATAAATCATCAGCTTGAGCGTGGGACATTACATTACTCAATAAATCGCCGATATAACAGCCATTAACCTCTTTATCCAAAGATACATGATTACCGTCAAGTTGTTTTAGGCCAAGGCTACGGCTGATTTCCTGTAGCTTCACCTTTCAGCCCTCCTACCCATTATCTTCTCTTCACGCAAGGTTTCTTATCAATTTAAGCCATTAGAGTACAACAAACCACAAGCTTCATACATTGTCTTATCCGTAGAAAATAAAGGGATCTGCCTTTCTTCTGCTAAGGCAATCATCTCACTGCTTGGTGCTTTATCCCGAACAAATACTATCGCCACCAAATCCAGCATTTCAGCCGTTCTAATAACTTGAGGATGAATTAAGCCTGTCAGAAGCAATGAATTGGCTTTGGTAAAAGCTAAGACATCACTAAGTAAATCAGCTCCGCAACAGGAGTTGATTTCCTTATGATCAAGTTCAATATTCGTATGACACCGGGCCTTAAGTAACTGTTGCATTTCTAGTAGTTTCATGGCATTCTCCTCCGCTGACATATACTACAATGCTATTACAAGCTGTTCTAACTATGACCCATTTAGAGCCATATTATAAGTCAACAGCTCTAGATTTACTGCCAAATCAACGTTGCGAACTTCAACATGATCAGGTGTTTTAATTACGCAGGGAGCAAAGTTTAGGATACCTTTGATACCCGAATCTACCAAGAGATCCACAGTATCTTGGGCAGAATCTGCCGGTACTGCGATAATACCGATTTGAACATCCTCTTCTTGAACATAATCAGCTAGACGGGATATGGGATAGATAGGCACTCCTCCTATAGTAAGCCCTATCTTGTTAATATCATTGTCAAAAACAGCTAAAACATTGAATCCACGCTCTTGAAAACCTTTATATTGCCCTAAAGCTGATCCTAGATTTCCTGCGCCCACAATTACTGCATTCCAGTTCTTAGTAAGACCTAAAATCTTAACTATCTGTTGATTGAGATCTTTGACATTATAGCCAACCCCTCGGGTTCCGAATTCACCAAAATAGGCTAAATCCTTGCGAACCTGGGCGGAAGAACCATTGACACTTTGGGCAATTTGACCAGAAGACACAGTTATTACACCATTTTTTTCTAATTGGTGAAGATAGCGAGAATAAACTGAGAGCCTAATTATCGTGGCTTCAGGTATCTTTGCACTCTTCATTATCTTCCCCTCCTCTTGTGAAAATTATAACATATAGAAATGTTTAGTAGTACATAAATTATTGTAGTTAATTTGTTAACTTGATAAATGATTGGTATTCCTCAATAACAGC
>JAPXME010000122.1:0-5459 GCA_033809185.1 Clostridiaceae bacterium | reverse complement strand
TTCAATCCCTATGTGAACGCTTCTTTTGAGGCTTTTTTATTTTATCCTTTATAGTTCATTCGTCAGACTTATGTTTACCGCTTCTTTTGCGATACTTTACACATTCGGCCAGCAGATACTCAATTTGCCCATTAATCGAACGGAAATCATCTTCGGCCCAAGCAGCCAGTTCTTGCCATAATGAGGATGATAAGCGTAGCAATACTTGTTTTTTTTCTTTATCCTTATTGCCCATTTTCCATCATCCTTTTTGAAGTCATTATTTTTGAAGTCATTAATAGATTGAACCGCTGTTAACAATAGGCTGTGCGTCTCTGTTACCACAGAGGACTACCATTAAATTGCTGACCATGGCTGCTTTACGTTCGTCATCTAATTCTACAACCTTATTCTCACTAAGCTTATTCAGAGCCATTTCCACCATGCCGACTGCGCCTTCGACGATCATTTGTCTGGCATCGACGATAGCTGAGGCCTGTTGTCTTTGGAGCATGACGGCGGCAATTTCCGGGGCGTAAGCCAAGTGGGTAATTCTAGCTTCGATAATTTCTAAACCGGCAATATCTACCTTAGATTGGATTTCTTCTTTCAGTCTATCTGCTATTTCCTGACTGCTGCCACGGAGGGATTTTTCATTGTTATCTAAATCCGCATCATAAGGGTAGAGACGCACAATATTGCGCAGGGCAGAGTCGCATTGAATAGAAAGATATTCCGTATAGTTATCTACGTTAAATACTGCTTTAGCAGTGTTAACAACTCGCCAGATCACTACAATTCCTATGATCACTGGATTTCCTAAGAGGTCATTAATTTTTTGCTTGTCGTTATTTAAAGTCATAGCTTTGAGGGAGATTTTTTTGTTTGGCAGGATTGGAATCCCAAAAGCATCTATGCCTGGAGCCCCTTTTATGACGGGTGTAGCTTTAACCGGTGCCACAGACCCGGTAGAAGTGGTTGGTGCGGCAGGGTTAATTGCAGAGGCAAAAGGATTTACAAAGAAAAAACCTTCGCCTTTTAAAGTGCCATAATATTTACCAAAAAGGGTCAGAACTAGTGCTTCATTAGGCTTGAGGATCTTTAGTCCGGCAAAGAGAATAGGCCCGACTAGGAAGGAATAGAGTGCCCCGACAATTACAAGTGTTAATCCTAATAGAAAAGAGAAACCACTACTAAGGAGAATAACACCCTGGGTAAAAGCAAATACCCCAACGATCATCAGTATAATATTCAGAATAAGAACAACCATGCCATTTTTGGCCTGTAACTCAATCTCTTCATAGTGTAGCTCTTTCTCGTTGAATAATTCAGCCATCGGCAAAACCCCTTTCGTTTTTGATTATAATATAATATCATTATGATATCACTTTGATATTAACACGATAAGAAATTATTGTCAATTATTATAAAACAACCCTTTATAATGTTAGTTTTGCTTCTACTGGTTAATAATTAATGTTAGAATTAAGAGTGAGTAATTCGTCACTACAGTTGGGTGGTGCTTTAAAATCGCTAATCTTAAAACTAAGAAAATCATGGTTATAATTGCCTATACAGTGGTATTGCTGTTATTAGCTCTCAATATTAAGCCTATTCTAAGTGGGTTAGCTTTTTTTCTAGGATTGTTTAAGCCCTTCCTTGCAGGGGTAGCTATTGCCTTTATCTTAAACAGGCCTTGCATGAGAATTGAGAAGCTTCTAGCTCGTACTAGGATAGTGAAGTATAAAAAGTTATGTAGAGGCCTTGCTATAGCTCTGACCTATCTGTTGCTATTGCTATTCTTAACTGTTCTAATTATCTTTATAATTCCTCAAGTCATAGAGAGCATTAAGGTTATTATCAGTAATATCAACTTCTACTTTAGTAACCTACAAGCTCTATTAAATGATTTAGCAGATTTGCTCAATGCTGATGCCATTGATGCCTCCCAAGTATTATCCCAAATCCTACAATCAGTAAGTCAGTTGGAGAAAGGGGTTACTAAGGGACTATCGCAAATAATTAGTTTTACTACTGGCGTATTCTTATTTATTTTGACCGTTATCCTGGCTATTATCTTCTCGGTTTATCTTTTAGCCTGTAAAGAGACAGTTTTGAGACAGGTTAAGAGAGTGAGTCAGACTTATTTACCGGAAAAGGTTTATGCCAAACTAAGCTACGTTTATCACGTGGTTGTTGAGGTTTTCAACCAGTACATTGTCGGTCAATTGACAGAAGCCTTAATCCTTGGTGTTTTAACCTTTACTGGGATGCTGATCTTCCGATTTGATTATCCCTTGTTGATCAGTGTTATCATCGGAATTACCGCCTTAGTACCTTATGTTGGGGCTTACATCGGTGGAGCGATGGCCTTTTTACTCTTACTAATGATCTCTCCCTTCAAGGCTGTAATGTTTCTTATTTTCCTGGTAATTCTTCAGCAGTTTGAAGGTAGTGTAATTTATCCAAGAGTAGTCGGTAGCCGCTTGGGCGTTCCGGGAATATGGGTTTTCCTAGCTGCTACTATAGGAGCTGGGTTAGGAGGGCCTTTTGGTATACTGCTGGGTGTGCCTGTGGCTACGGTGATATATACCCTGCTGAAAAATGATCTTGAAAATAAAGCTAAAGCCCGTAATGAGGAATAACTTTGTTTTGTAAGCAATAGATCTGGGGTTCTTATTTAGACCAAATTTAGTAATGAATGCTTCTTTTGGATCATATAGATTAGTGTTAAGGTGGAGGTGGTTAGCGGTTATGCTTATTAAAATATCCGATCTACGGGACCGGGAAATTATTAATATCAATGACGGCCGGCGCTTAGGGCCGATTAAGGATATAGAATTAGATTTAGAAAATGGGCGTGTAATGGCTATTGTGCTACCAAGTTATCCAGGAAGCAGAATTTGGGGGCTATTCGGGCGTAGTGAGGATGTGGTTGTTCCCTGGGAAAAAATAGTCCGGATTGGTGTTGATGTAGTACTAGTGGAAGTACCGGGACAATACTTAGAGTTACCTAGCAATAAGGGAAAAGAATATTGATATTAGTGGTTAAATACCCCAAGACAGTAATTATTGTCTTGGGGTCTTAATAGTAGTGATATCAAAGGGAGGCAACAGTGTATGCAGCGGAAAATTACAGCTATGTATTTTAGTCCTACAGGAACCACTAAGAAAGTGGCAGAAGAGTTAGCTAAGGGTATAGCGCAAGAGTTAACCGGGGAAATATCTGTAGCTAGGGTAGATTTTACTTTACCCCAAGGGAGAAAAGAACCGGTATCTTATAGCGAAGGAGACCTTGTAATTTTGGGGGTTCCTGTCTATGCAGGCAGGGTGCCTAATGTCCTTCTAAAATACCTAGACACAGTAAGAGGAAATGGAGCCTTGGGAATAGCTCTTGTTCTATACGGAAATCGGGCTTATGATGATGCACTCATAGAGTTAAAAGATATTATGGAGTCAAAAGACTTTAAAACCGTGGCTGCTTGCGCTTTTATTGGTGAACATTCTTTTTCCAAAGTTCTGGCGGCCAATAGACCAGATACTCAGGATTTAAACATTGTTCAGGAATATGCCGCGAAAATAGCTCAGAAAATAGAGAATCAAAGGAAATTACCAGCTCTTAATGTCCCGGGAAATAACCCCTATCGCCCATATTATCTTCCTATCAAAGAGGATGGGCAAAGGGTCAATATCTTAAAGGTTACTCCTCAAACAAAAAGTAATTGTATTAATTGTCAGATTTGTGTAAAGGTATGTCCTATGGGTTCCATTTGCCCTGATGATGTAACTAGCATGCAGGGTATCTGCATTAAATGTGGAGCTTGCGAGAAAAAATGTCCGGTTCAGGCTAAATATTTCACAGATGAAGGTTATCTCTGGCATAAAAATGAGATTGAAGAAAAATACAGTTCCTCCCGTAAGGAACCGGAATTGTATCTTTGATAGATTACTGACGGGTACCCGGGAACCTTGTTGTATTCACAATAAAAGACCCTATGGTATAAATACAAAAGTGTTTAGCCATAGGGTCTTAACTTTGTTCTTAGTTACTTTTCCCAAAAAGCTCTGTACTGTAATAGCGATCTGCTGAATCAGGAAGTATAGTCAGTATTGTTCGGCCTTTCCCCAGTCTTTTAGCTAGTTGCAAGGCTCCCCAGACGTTAGTCCCACTTGAAATGCCAACCATTAGGCCTTCCTCTTTGGCTAGTCGCCTTGCTGTAGATAAGGCATCCTCATCGGTAACGGTAATTATTTCGTCGATTATGTCTCGATTGAGGATAGGAGGGATAATACCGTCCCCGATTCCTTGTTGAATATGGGTGCCAATTAGTCCGCCAGAGAGAATAGCCCCTTTCTCAGGTTCCAGGGCCACAATTTTGATTTGCGGATACTTTTCCTTCAGAACTTCTCCTATGCCAGTTAGGGTTCCGCCGGTTCCGATGCCGGCACAAAAAGCGTCGATAGGACCGTCATATTGCTGCAGTATCTCTTGGGCTGTAGTTAATTGATGGCAGCGGGGATTATTAGGGTTTTCAAATTGCTGGGGTACAAAAACTCTGCTGTCATTCCGCGCCATGTCCAGGGCAGTTTGCACACATTTTTCAATAGCCTGGCCAATATTCCCCTCGTCATTGATGAGGATAATCTCCGCACCGTAATTTTTCAAGATAGCCCTGCGTTCTTCGCTTACAGAATCCGGCATGATTATTATAACCTTATAACCTTTGACAGCTCCGATCATAGCTAAGCCAATACCCTGATTGCCACTAGTTGGTTCAACAATTATTGAGTCGGCTTTTAATTGACCATTTTTTTCAGCGGCTTCAATCATGGCCAGTGCAGGGCGGGATTTAATGCTGCCGCCAGGATTTACGGCCTCGACTTTGACGATTATTTTAGCCTCATCTGGCTTAGTCATTCTCTGTAATTGTACTAACGGTGTATTGCCGATAGCTTCAAGAATATTATTGCATAGTTTTGTCAAGTTTAGCGCCTCCTGTACTTGTTTGCCTAATAAATAAAAGTGCGTTGCTCTTATACTTTGTATTATACTTGGTCTCATGCTGATGGTGCAAAAAATACTGAGAGAAATATGACAAAATACCTAGAATATTTTTCTCTGGGTCCCATTGACAGACACTATATCTAGTTGCTAGAATTATACCGTACACTAAATGTAGTTGACATAGTGGAATATGTCAGAAATACTCACCTGCGGCTAATCAAGGTCGAAAAGAGTAGTTAAACAGAAAGGATGGTGAGATTAATGCGTTGTCCTTTTTGTGGACAAGGTGATTCCAAGGTATTGGAAACTAGGCTTAGTGATGATGGTTATTCTGTCAGAAGGAGAAGAGAATGTCTAGAGTGCCAGAATCGATTCACTACCTATGAGAAGTTGGATGATCTACCTTTGATTGTGGTCAAAAAGGATGGACGCCGGGAGGCTTTTGATCAGCACAAACTTTTGAACGGTTTAATTA
>JAPXME010000121.1:0-5468 GCA_033809185.1 Clostridiaceae bacterium | reverse complement strand
TAGTTTAGGTATTCCTTGTTTAGTAAGTGATGCTTCATCGTGCAACATCAGTAAGTCTGGAATTCTGATATAACGTGTTCGAATACCTTGCATACATGCTTGTCTGCCTAGTGCGCTAACCAAATAATGTATCTTATTGAAAGTATATATCAAAAAAGGAGCGAAAGAACAGGGGAGCAATTGATTTCAAGCACGCCATTGAGAAGCTATAAAAGCAATGGCTGAAGCATAAAGACCCCGGAATGCCGGGGCTCTTAAAACAAGGTTCATTTCGTTTTCTATGGACTAAATTGTACACAGTCTGCCGTCCCTTTGCTTTCTTATGTTTATCATTTGCGAACCCGATATGAATGCTTTCATTGTCCCTCCCTGCTTAACAGCCCTCCATACTAGTTCTTCATTTAAAACTACGGTGCTGGAGATCACATTTACACCGTAATTAAAAAGCACTGGAGATATGGGAACACTAGGCCCTACTAGAATAATATGGGAATTATTTGCTAAGGTTAGCAGCCTGGGCATAGTCTTATTGATAAGGGCAGTGCCGGTAATAAATACCACTTCTTCTTCAGGCAATAAATATTCGCAGGCTGGATCAGGATAATCGTCTTTTTGGGGTACTCTTTCCAGGATAGAAAGCTGGCAGAATTCCTGTAATCTATTCAGATTGGGAAAGTGCCCGATCACTGCTACCTTTTTGTCTTTTATATAGGGCAAAAAAGTGGAAAAAGCGTTTCCTTTCTCAGGATCTTGAGTTGTTTGAAAAGCTTGGTTAGTAAGGGCACTTACTTGATGGGCAGTATTAAGAGCAGAATTAATCGCTGCCATTCCTAAAGAAGCCTCTGGCCAGTTCCAAGATTTCACCCATCCAGCTAAATTTTTTAATGGCATACCAACAAGTTCTCTGTACTCGTTACTAGTTTCCCGACCGCCCTTTACTGTCATAGCCATACCCGTACCGAAATCTGATTTAACTAAAGTCCAATGCAAACCTAACATACAGTCTTGTACGGTCAAGTTATCAGGAATAGAATCTATTAAATCATCATAAATATCCCACACCCCAAATCACTTCTTTCTTTAATTCTTTATATAATAGGCCCCATTGGCACAAGCTTTACACAGAATTTTGTCCTCTACCAGTGATTCCCTGCCATCCATAATTGATTCGCCACAATTAACACATTTAACTTTGCGTGAAGGCCGGCCGGGGAGGTCTTCCTGCTTAAGCATTACAGTTACCTCTTCAATTCTGAACAGTTCCTCATCCGGGACAGAGCTCCAAAAAGTCACCGGGTCCATGTCGTCGGGTGGCTGTTGGCTAGAAGCGGATACTATTCTAACTCCTTTTTGGCTGTTCATGTCCACAAAAGTAGCTGTTAGCTTACCATAGTCCAACCACTTTAATCGTCTTTTACCGAGAGTGCATCCAGTAACTGAGGACACTGCATCAGCAATACAACGATCGGCCTCTACAAAAACGATAAAATCTCTGTTCTTCTTAGGATCTTCGATGCCTAAATGGCTTAGACCGATTCTAGCAATTTTAGTGCCAAGTATAATACCTGTACATATATGACCATGAAAATCATGAGCTTTTTTCAGGTCTTCCTCAAAAGAGCTTTTTAAGGGTATAGTTTTACTCACTAATTGATCGTTATTTTTCAATATATTTGCCTCCTCTTCGGATTTATTTTTTCATTGCAAAAGGTGAAGCAGATTTAGTTTTGTTGGTGCCTGGTTTATCATAAACCGCCCGCATTTTTTAATAAAGAATTCAATTCTTCTTCGGTAAGATCATAATGATAGAATTTTTTATAAAACTCTTTAGCCTCTTTAGCTATGTCATACTGATATATTTCGGGATATAGAAGATTGCCTAACCACTTAAGTCCAATTATTCTATTAACTGATGGGGGACGATCAAACCAGTTAAATGGACCGCTGGGCACAGCATAGACCCTTTCATTGTTTACTGCTGCAATACTTGCCCATTTAGGATCGGTTAGGATTTTGCTATAATATCCGCCCTGAGCATCGTTCCAACTTAAAATAGCTTCGGGATTCCAAGCAATAACTTGTTCTAAGGACACGGGGGTCATACCCATACCGCCTTTCAATTCAACTTCTGCAACGTTCAGCCCGCCAACAATATCAAGTGTTTCCACATGGCGGGATCCCTTAGGGTCTGTTTCCAAGCCACTGGCACCTTCAGCATAATACACCCTTACTTTTTGATCTTCAGGAATAGTTGCTGCTTTAGCCTGGATATCATTGACTGTCTCCCGGCAATATGTACCTAACTCATTAGCCCGATCTTCTAGATTTAACAATTTGCCCGCGAACTCATAGGCTTTATCTAAGGTAGTAAAATTATCTGCGTCGATCATTACAACAGGAATGCCCGTTTGTTGTTGGATTTCATTAGCCTGTTCCACATCTAAATACCCCACACTAAAGATGGCATCCGGGTTAACCTTAAGGAGCTCTTCAATATTACAGGTAGCCTTGGCATACCACCCTCCTAAATTAGGCAAGCTATGATATTGAGGCAAAATGTATTTCTTTTCTGCTGAATTTAATTCATAATTCCAGCCTACTAGTAAATCTGGATTTAAGGTATATACGAAAATAGTACCTACCGGACTTACGCAAAATACCTTGTTAATTTCTTTTGGGACTACAACTTCTCTCCCCGCCATATCGGTGATATTATGTAATTCCGGTTCGCCTGTTTTTACTTGCGGCTGTTGGCTGCCACAACCCGTCAAGCTTAACATTAACACCACTATTACAAATAAGCTTACGATTTTTTTCGATTTTTCCATCTTTCATTTCCTCCCCTTTGAACAAATATGAATTCTTGGGATTTTACAAATTGATACTTATCCCCATACCACCTAAATAGTGACTAATAATGGGCATTTGGTTATGTATAAATGCCCTACTGACTTCAGAAACTTCTCCCTCAAACGAGTTGTTTTCGTTCCTTCGAGTTACCATAATGCCCAAAACCTGATTACCTCCTCCAGCCGCATACCATAAAGGTATATCATCAATATGGTTGCCCACCCCTAGGCCTAAGTTAACTTTAGGCATTATCAAACGGGCTACGGCAATAGTACGAGCTAATTCCCAAGGAGATGAACGGGGTCTATTACGCATAACCGTACGCGGAAAGGGCTTAAACCTGCAAAATCTTAAATGATAGAGATTTTTGAACTGTTTCATGTAAAAAAGATGTTCGATACGATCAGCATAGTTTTCTCCTAAGCCAATCATCATCATGCTGCGGATAGGAATACCTTCTTCTTCACAGGTTTCCAGTATTGACTTACGCTTTTCCAGGCTATCTCCCGGCTTAGCCTGTCTGAAAAGCTCCTCATTAATAGTTTCGAGTGAACTAGTAATACTAAAGACCTGCAACGCTTTTAATGACTTTATTGTTTCGACAGACAATGAGGGTCCCAAATTTATTTCGATAACTAAATTTGAAATATTACGGATAGCTCGTACCATTGATAAAATTTCTTCATCATAACCGTCTAAACACGATCCACCGCCTAAATTAACTTGTTTAACTCCTAATTCCTCAATTTTTTTTACACATGCTAGCATATCCGGCAAAGGAAAAGGTTCAGCAACAGAATAAAAACAATAGCGACAACGGGGAACAATTTTGCACGGCAGTATTCCTCCTATACTGGCTGTAAAATATAATTCTTTACCCAGGTTTTTATCTCGGACGCTGTTAGCTGCAGCAAATAATTGTAGGGCATTTTGTGGAGAATATGATTCCTGTAGTATTTGCAGGGCTATTTTTTTATTTATGCCTTCGTTTAGTGCAGTTTGTAGTAGTTTAGAGAACAAGTAATCCCCCTCTCTAATAATGTAAAAAAATTTCAGGCCAGGGCGTATTCTTTCTCACTTTCCACAAAGTTTTCATCCGGCTCAACAGGCCCCCTAGAAGGTATGCAAACTTGGAAGTTATGGCCCCTTCGGTTTTTAACTGTTACAATATCAACATCTACCCCATATAGGGTTTTTAATCTTTCTGAAGTTATTGACTCACCTGGAATTCCGCTATACAGGATTTTTCCCTCATTTAAGAGCACAACCCGGCTAGAGTAGATAAAAGCATGTTCCGGAAAATGACAGGACATTAAGACCGCCATATTTAATTTAGCCAACTGGTTTACTTGACTTAAAACCTTAATTTGATTACCGAAATCCAGACTCGCAGTAGGCTCGTCCATGATCAAAACCTTAGGTTCCTGCGCTAGAGCTCGAGCAATCAGAACTAGCTGTCTCTCTCCGCCGCTTATTTCGGTATATATACGGCTGCGCAAATGAGAGATATTCAGTATTTCTAAAGCTTTTTCGGCAATCTTAATATCTTTTTGGGCCGGTGACGCAAAAGGTTTAATATGAGCTGTCCGTCCCATCAGCACCACATCCAGTACCTGAAAAGGAAAAGGTGGCGTATGCATCTGGGGAATATAACCCATAACTCTTGCAATCTGAGCAGGGGACCAATTCTTTATGTTTTTTCCATCTAAGAGCACCTCCCCTCCGTGTACAGGCAGCAAGCCCAGAATAGTTTTTATGAGGGTGGTTTTCCCACAACCATTTGCTCCTAATAAGCCAACTACTGCCCCCGGGTTTATCGTCAGAGAAATATTATCAATTACGCGGCGTGGCCCATACCCGCAGCTTAAGTTTCTAAGCTCTAGTCTCATTTCCAGACCTCCATAGTTTATTTCCATCCCCATTCACTGTTTAATAATAAGTATAGAAAGAACGGTACTCCTATAAGGGCTGTTAGAATTCCTAAGGGAATCTCCATAGTAGCTAACAAGCGGGCTAGATTATCAACTAATAACAAATAGGCACCACCTAGTAAAATTGAGGCTGGCAGCAATACCTGGTAATTAGGGCCGACAATCATTCGAGCTAAGTGTGGTGTGACCAAACCTACCCATCCAATCATGCCGCTTATAGAAACTGCAGCTGCTGTCATTAGAGTACAGCACACAATCACTATCGTTTTCATTAAGGCAGTATTAATGCCCAGCACCTGTGCCTCTTCCTCTCCCATAGCCATAACATTGAGACGCCACCGCAGCAGATAAAGCAGAATTCCCCCTAATAATATTGGAGCTAATACTACATACACATCACGTTGACTAATTGAAGCTAAGCTTCCCATAAGCCAAAAAGTTATGGCAGGAAGTTTGTCATAAGGGTCAGCAATATATTTCATACACGAGATGGCAGCAGAAAATAATGAACCAATCATAATGCCTGCCAACACTAAAGCTAGCATAGGGTCGTGCCGAATTCGTATACTAACTGCATAAGTTAAGCTGACTGCTAATATTCCCCCTACAAAAGCCATTGCTTGTATTCCCACCATACTAAAAGAGAAAAATATTCCTAAGGCTGCTCCAAAACCGGCACCAGCAGAA
>JAPXME010000120.1:0-5491 GCA_033809185.1 Clostridiaceae bacterium | reverse complement strand
TCCCTACTTTATCCGCATAACTTGCGTTTTTCCTATAAACAAAAACCAAAGAAAGCTCCAAGGAGACCACCAACGATAACCTCAATTGGCGAATGACCAATTAATTCTTTCAATTTTTTCGGTGAGATATGGGAATCTCGATAATATTCCTCAATAATCTGATTTAAAACCTCAGCCTGTTTGCCTGCAGCCCGCCGAACCCCAGCAGCATCATACATTACTACACCGGCAGTAACTGCGGTAATGGCGAAGGTCAGTGTATGCCAGCCTACATATTTGCCGATACCCACTGCTAAGGCCACAACCAGAGCCGAGTGTGAACTAGGCATACCACCGGAACCGATTAATCTTCTTATATCTAGTTTACCATACATCAGAATATTAACCGGAACCTTGAGAATTTGAGCCACAAGCCAAGCCCAAACAGAAACCCTTAAGATATGATTAGCTAACAATCCATTTATTATCTCCTGCATCTCTAAAAACCCGTCCTTACGATTAAGATTCCCGTTCTAATAAATAATTAACTAATTTAACCAGAGGTTGAATATTTCCAGGCAGATTACTTAGACTACCACTAGCCTTTTCTACAGCTTCTTCTGCCAGTACCCGGGCCCCTTCCAGGCCGTAAATTGCTGGGTAGGTTATTTTTTGATTTTTTGTATCACTACCCACCGGTTTACCTAGTTTATCCTTATCCCCCGTTATATCCAAGATATCATCAGTGATCTGAAAAGCCAAACCGAAGTATTCACTATAAGCAGTAAGAGCAGCCAATTCTGTCTCTGAAGCATTAGAAAGAATAGCCCCAACGCGGATACTAGCTCTAAAAAGAGCCCCTGTCTTATGCTGATGGATATATTGCAACACATCTTCTTTAGCCTTTTCTTTAGCCTCTTCTTTAGCCTCTTCGTTAGCCTCTTGCCCTGCTTCCTGAAGATCCAGGACCTGACCACCAATCATTCCTGCAACACCTGCTGCCCGGGAAATTTCATGAATAGCCTGCAGATATTGTTGACCACTAAAACCCTTTTCAGCAATCTGCTCTAAGCCATAACGGCTTAAGATTTCAAAAGCCATAGTCAAGAGACCATCACCAGCCAAGATAGCTATTCCTTCTCCAAACTGACGATGATTAGTTGGTTTACCACGACGAAAATCATCATTATCCATACCGGGTAGATCATCATGAATCAGAGAATAAGTATGAATTAATTCTATAGCACCTGCCACCGGCAGTAAAGGAGTATAATCCTTGGCTAAAGCCTCTGCTCCCGCCAGACAAAGAATAGGCCTTAACCTTTTCCCCCCGGCAAAGACACTATAACGCATGGCTTCATATATTATCGGTGGATATGTTGAAGCCGGCGGTAATAAATCTTCTAAAATGCTATCTACCAATTTGCCCCGTTCCTTGAGGTATTGGGCTAATTCCCGATCCACTGTCAGGCCTCCTCTTGCTCAGGCAAGACTGATAATTCTCCGTCTTTTGTGACAACTTGGATTTTGCTAGCTACCCGTTCTAATTGTTGTTGGCAAACCTTAATCAGGCCAACGCCTTCCTCAAAAGCTGCCAACCCTTCTTCCAGAGTAACCTCACCTTTCTCCAATAATCCTACTAATTCCTCTAAGCGTTGTATATTTTCCTCATAAGTTTTACTTTTCTCAGACATGGCTCTCCTCCTTCTCCTCCACCAAACAGTTTAGACTACCAGAACTAAGCTGAACCATAACCCGTTCCCCAGGGAAAACCTGTTCCGCCTTAGTAACAATAGAGCCTGTTTCGCTCTTACATATACTATATCCTCTGGCCAAGGTAGCTAATGGACTAAGAGCCTGCAGCTTACCAGCCATAACTTCTAATAAAGCCCCTTTCTTCTGATAAAGCTGTTGCATCAGATCAGAAAGCAGCGCCTCTTTCCGGACCAGGTCATCCTGGTACCTGTTAAGCCAGCGCTCCGGTTTCCGCATTACTCCTGATGAGGTCAAATAAGCCATCCTGACTTTTTCCCGCTCTAACCGCTGCCTAAGCAGGTTGTCAAGTCTTTGTCTTTGACGATTAAGATATTGTACTATTTCATTTTTTATAGGTACAGCCAATTCACCTGCCATGGAAGGGGTAGCTGCTCGAACATCGGCCACTAGATCAGTTACCGTAATATCAATCTCATGGCCAATAGCAGAGATGACAGGCTTGGCACTATGAAAAACTGCATCCGCAACTATTTCACTATTGAAGACATTTAAATCCTCTGCAGATCCACCGCCTCTGGCAACGATAATAACATCAAGATCATCCCTTGCCGCCAGAGTCCTAATCCCTTCCGCCACTTCTAGAGCCGCTTTTTCACCCTGGACCGTAGCAGGATAGAGAATCAGGGGCATCCCAGGATAACGGCGACCGATTACTTTTTGAATATCCCTTAAGGCAGCCCCTACTTGGGAAGATACTACCCCTACCCCACGAGGAAGCAAGGGTAACTTTCTCTTTCGCTCCTGGCTAAAATAGCCTTTAGCCTGGAGTTTCTTTTTTAATTCTTCCAAGGCAGCCTGCTGTAAGCCCTTCCCTGCAGGGATAATCTCTTCTACATAAAACTGAAGTTGAGAATCCCTAGGATAAAGAGAAATATACCCTCTGAACAAACAATCCATACCGTTCTGAGGGTTAAAATTCAGTTTCCAAGCCTTACCCTTAAACATTACTGCTTTGAGGCTGCTTTGTCCGTCCTTCAGAGAAAAGTAGAGGTGACCACTGGTATGTCTCTTAAAATTTGAAAGTTCCCCCCGAACCCAAAGGTTTGACAGGCGCGGATTATTCTCCAGGGCCTGCAGAACCATCCTGCTTACTTCACTAACAGAATATACTTTATTCTGCACCATAGCTAAACGCCTCTAAAGTATTTGAAAGCAACATAGCAATAGTCATTGGACCTACACCGCCAGGAACTGGAGTCAGCCAGCCGGCTACTTGACTAACAGAGCTAAATTCCACATCTCCGGCTAGTTTCCCATCGGCCAAGCGATTCATGCCTACATCTAAAACTACTGCTCCTGGTTTTACCATTTCCCCGGTAATAAAGTTAGCTCTTCCAATAGCCACCACCAGCACATCAGCCTCACGGGTTAGCTCCGCCAGGTTCTTGGTCCGAGAATGACATACAGTAACTGTAGCATTAGCCTGTAGTAACAGAGCCGCCATAGGTTTCCCTACAATATTGCTGCGTCCTACAACTACCGCCTTTTTCCCTGTTAGATCATAAGCTATCTCCCGAAGTAATTCCATGCAACCCTTTGGAGTACAAGGAACCAGACCCTTTTGGCCAATAAATAACTTACCGGCATTGACGGGATGAAAGCCGTCAACATCTTTGGCAGGGCTTATGGCTGCAATAATCTTATCTTCATTGATAGTTTCCGGCAATGGCAGTTGTACCAAAATGCCATGAATATCCTCTCTTGCATTAAGCTCCTGAACCAGTTGAAGTAATTCCTCTTCTCCGGTGCTGGCAGGTAATCTCAGCACTTCGGATTTAAATCCCACCTCTTGGCAGGCTTTTTCTTTATTTCGCACATAGATAGCTGAAGCCGGATCGTCACCAACTAAAACCACAGCTAATCCGGGAACTGAACCTTGGCCTTTTAGTTCATCTACCTTATTCTTAATTCGCTGTCTGACCTTTGCGGCCACAGCCTTGCCGTCAATTAATTGACAACTCATTATCGCGCCTCCCCATATCTTTCTCTTTATTTATAGTTCTATCTATTGGCACTGTTGATAGTTCAGTGCTGTTTCTGTTTTTGTAAATACTGATCAATAGCCCGGGCCGCCCGTTTACCGGCACCCATGGCCAGAATAACTGTGGCCGCACCAGTCACAATATCCCCTCCGGCAAAGATATTCTCCCTGGAGGTTTGTCCAGTTTCTTCATCAGCCTGAATATTACCCCTTTTAGTTAGAACTAGACCTGGGGTAGTTCTGGGAACCAACGGGTTAGGCCCTTGACCAATAGCAACTATTACCGTATCAATCTCCATCTCATATTCTGAATCGGGAATAGCTACCGGTCTTCTCCTGCCAGACTCATCTGGCTCACCTAACTCAAATTTTTGTAGTGTCATGCTGATTAAATTGCCGTTCTCGTCACCCTTATAAGCTACGGGGCTAGTTAAGAGCTTAAACTGTACGCCTTCTTCCTCGGCGTGTTCTACTTCTTCATGGCGAGCAGGCATCTCTTCAGCAGAACGGCGGTATACAATATAGCTCTCTTCTGCTCCTAAGCGCAGGGCTGTCCGAGCAGAATCCATTGCTACATTACCGGCTCCGATTACGGCGACTTTCTTACCTACCTTGATGGGCGTACCGTATTCCGGGAATTTGTAGGCTTTCATCAGATTAGTTCTGGTTAAAAACTCATTGGCCGAATAAACCCCGTTTAAGTTTTCACCAGGTATATTCATAAAGTTGGGGAGCCCTGCTCCGGTAGCGATAAATACTGCCTCATAACCGTCTTCCAACAACTCATCTACAGTAGAACTCTTGCCGATTACTGCATTAACCTGAATGTCTACCCCTAAGCTACGGATAAAATCAATTTCCTTTTCCACTATATCTTTCGGCAATCGGAATTCGGGGATACCATACATTAACACACCGCCCGGGGTATGCAGGGCTTCAAAAACAGTTACCTGATAACCTAATTTGGCTAAATCAGCAGCTGCTGTCAGGCCTGCAGGCCCTGATCCTACAATGGCAACCTTTTCTTTCTTAGCCGGAGCCTTTTCCGGTAATGTCATACCGTTCTCTCTTTCCCAATCGGCTACATATCTTTCCAAACGGCCGATAGCCACAGGTTCTCCTTTGATACCTACGATACATCTAGCTTCACACTGGGATTCCTGAGGACAGACTCTACCACAAACAGCAGGCAGGTTATTCTTATCTTTGAGGATCTCCGCAGACTTAGCCATATCCCCCTCACTAATAGCCTTGATAAAGCCGGGGATATTTATTTCCACAGGACAGCCTTTCACACATTGGGGAACCTTACAGTCGAGACAACGTGAAGCCTCAGCTGATGCCATCTCCGGGGTATATCCTAAGGCTACTTCGCTGAATTCTCTCTTTCTTATTTCTGGATCTTGGCTAGGCATTGGTACCCGATCTACTTTTGGCATCTGCATCCACCCCCGCAACTATGATGATGTTCCATACTTAGCTTCTCCTCCAAGGTAAAGCTCTGGGAACGTTTCATGGCTAAATCCCAGTCTACCAAATGTCCATCAAACTCAGGTCCATCTACACAAGCAAACTTTGTATCCTCTCCTACGCTTACCCGGCAAGCGCCGCACATACCTGTCCCGTCAACCATAATAGGGTTCAAGCTGACGATAGTCTTGATCCCACTAGGCTTTGTAGTCGCAGCCACATTCTTCATCATAATCATGGGACCGATAGCCCAGATCTGGGCAACCTTTTCCTTTTCCATAACCT
>JAPXME010000119.1:0-5766 GCA_033809185.1 Clostridiaceae bacterium | reverse complement strand
ATTATGGTTGGCGCCTATGTCACTTTCTTTGCCACTACTCGCTGGGGTTTACCCCCAGTTGTTGGTGTGCTTCTAGCCATGGTGATATGTACTATCCTAGGGGTGGTTATTGAACGTTTGGCTTATAAGCCGCTTAGAGCAGCTGCTTCATTATCTGTACTTATCACCGCTATAGGTGTTAGTTATTTTCTTCAGAATTCTGCTTTGTTGCTCTGGAGTTCTAACCCTAAGGTGTTCACTTCCATAGTAGGAAACGACTCCATAAAACTTTTCGACGGACGACTGTCCATCTCAGTAATCACCATCGTCACCATTGTTACTTGCCTAATAATTATGGTTGCGCTGACTTGGTTTACTGGAAAGAGCAAGATGGGCAAGGCTATGCGCGCATGCTCAGAGGACAGGGGTGCGGCTCAACTAATGGGTATTGATGTTAACTTCACTATCTCCGTCACTTTTGCCATTGGTTCTGCCCTAGCGGCAATAGCCGGTGTTCTCCTTTGCTCCGCCTACCCGACCTTGATGCCTACCACTGGTTCCATGCCTGGCATCAAAGCTTTTACCGCCGCCGTATTTGGCGGAATCGGCTCCATTCCCGGTGCTATGATCGGCGGTACACTATTAGGAATTATTGAGATATTTGGCAAGGGTTATATCTCTACTCAGCTTTCCGACGCTATTGTTTTTGCTGTCCTCATTATCACTCTGCTGGTCAAGCCCACCGGTCTTTTGGGCAAAAAGATCAGTGAGAAAGTATGAGGTGGGTGCTATGATAAAGATAAAAATGAAAGATACTACTCGCAACAATATGTTTACTTATGCACTTGTTATAGTCGCCTTTATTATTGTTCAATTGCTTATTAAAGGCGGCAATATCAGTTCCTCCCTACAAGGGCAGCTGGTTCCCATCTGTGCATATGTAGTTATGGCAATTTCACTGAACTTGACCGTAGGTATATTGGGCGAACTGTCTTTAGGTCATGCGGGCTTCATGAGTGTCGGCGCCTTTGCTGGTGTCGTGGCTGCTATTAGCTTGGAAAATATCATCCCTATGACGCTATTGCGTGTGGCAATATCCATGATTACAGGTGCTCTTTGCGCCGGTATAGCTGGTGTGCTGGTTGGTATACCTGTTCTGCGTCTTAAGGGTGACTATTTGGCTATCGTAACTCTAGCTTTTGGAGAAATCATTAAGAATTTAATAAATTGTCTTTATGTAGGTTTAGATAAAGCAGGGTTGCATTTTAGTTTCCTTACCAACGCAGATGCTTTGAACCTCACTGAAGGTGGTAAAGTCATTATTGAAGGGCCTCTAGGAATTACCGGAATACCCAGGCTCTCAACTTTTACTATGGGCTTTGTGCTCATATTGGTTACACTTTTTATCGTGCTCAATCTGATTGATAGTCGCTCAGGACGAGCCATTATGGCTCTGCGCGATAACCGCATTGCAGCTGAAAGTGTGGGTATTCATGTTACTAAGTACAAACTAATGGCCTTTGTCATTTCCGCCGCTTTAGCCGGTGCAGCAGGGACATTGTTTGCGATGAATTTCTCCACCGTCATTGCCTCTAAGTTCAACTTCAATACCTCAATACTTATTCTTGTCTTTGTTGTCCTAGGAGGCCTGGGTAATATTAGGGGCTCAATCATTGCCGCCACAGTACTCACAATATTACCTGAGATACTGCGTCAGTTTAATAACTACCGTATGCTCATATATGCAATCGTTCTCATCTTGATCATGATTGCCACGAACAACCCTGTTATAAAAAATCATTTGAGCAATTTATGGAATAGCATACTTCCCTCAAGTTTAAGGAAAGAAAAGGAGGGTGCGGAAAATGGACAGAGTTGAACGTGATGCGGCTAAGAAACCGGTGCTGGAAACTCGTAACCTGGGCATTGACTTTGGAGGACTTACGGCTCTTTCTGATTTCAACATGGCAATTGGCCGGAATGAAATTGCCGGACTTATTGGTCCCAACGGCGCTGGAAAGACTACTGTTTTTAACCTGCTTACCAAGGTCTATCAACCTACTCGCGGTACTATACTACTAGATGGCCATGACACACATAAAATGACCACGGTACAAATTAACCAAGCCGGTATTGCTAGAACATTTCAAAACATACGTCTGTTCTCTAATCTTTCAGTTGAGGATAATGTGAAGATCGGCTTGCATAAGCACATTAATTATGGTATGTGGAAG
Organism: Clostridiaceae bacterium; assembly: GCA_033809185.1. Lineage (GTDB taxonomy): Bacteria > Bacillota > Peptococcia > DRI-13 > JAPXME01 > JAPXME01. The sequence continues at coordinate 3,553 of JAPXME010000119.1, read as the reverse complement.
GGTATTCTGCGTTTCCCCTCATACTGGAAGGGCGAAAAATGGGCTCATGATCGGGCTATGGAGCTTTTATCCATCTTCGATATGCAAGACTTAGCGAATAAAAAGGCGGGGTCCTTGCCTTACGGTGCTCAACGTAGGTTAGAGATAGTCCGCGCTTTAGCTACAAAACCCTTATTGTTGCTACTAGATGAACCTGCCGCTGGGATGAACCCTTCTGAGACAGCGGAATTAATGGATAACATCGTGAAAATCCGTGATACTTTCAAAATCTCAATTATGCTCATAGAACACGATATGAATTTGGTTATGGGTATCTGTGAAAGACTATGTGTACTTAATTTTGGTAAAGTAATTGCCAAAGGAACTCCCAATGAGATCCGGAGCAACCCTCAGGTCATCGAAGCATATTTAGGTAAAAAGAGGGAGGACGGAATGCTATGACCACTATGTTGAAAGTTGATGATATACACGTTTTTTACGGGGCTATACATGCTATAAAGGGGGTCTCCTTAGAGGTCAATGAGGGTGAGATTGTGACCTTGATAGGGGCCAACGGTGCTGGAAAGAGCACTGTTCTAAACACTATTTCTGGCTTATTGCGTCCCAAGACTGGTGGGATAGAATTTCTGGGAGAGAGTATAACCTCTGTTTCTCCCCATAAGATAGTAGAACGAGGTCTGGCCCAAGTCCCGGAAGGCAGACGCATTTTTCTTCAGATGACCGTCCAAGAAAACCTGGAGATGGGTGCTTTCACCCGTTCTGCCGCTGATATCGCCGATGATTTGGAAAAGGTCTATGATCTGTTTCCCCGGCTTCTGGAACGCCGTAAACAGATTGCAGGTACACTCTCCGGAGGGGAACAGCAGATGCTGGCTATAGGTCGGGCACTTATGAGTCGCCCCAAACTACTGATGTTAGATGAGCCCTCTATGGGCCTTGCACCTATACTGGTGGGACATATATTCTCTATTATTCAGAAAATGAATGAGATTGGAACCACCATTCTTCTTGTGGAACAGAATGCGCAGATGGCCCTATCCATAGCCGATAGAGCCTATGTACTAGAGACTGGAACCATCACAATTTCTGGAACAGGTAAGGAGCTGGCTGAAAGCGACGAAATCCGTAAAGCCTATTTGGGTGGTTGAGCAGCTTATAAAAGCCTGTTCATCCAGATATTTGATAAAAGATTTTATACTCTGCCGCTATGGAGCTGCTGGCTTTGAGCGTCATTTTTTGTGTTGTAAGATCACAAAAAGCCTCCCGCATCACTACTATCACTACTAAGTGAAGTGAAGCGAGAGGCTTTTATAATAGCGTACCTTTATGGAGTCTAAGTCTAGTTTGACTAAGGACAATAAGTGGTACTTCTATTTCCTGTTATATCCCTTATAGCATGATTGTTCCACCATTAACATGAATGGTAGCTCCCGTTATATATCTGGAATCGTCAGATGCTAAAAATGCAATAACATCACCCATATCTTCGGGTTTTGCAAACCGCCCTAAAGCTACTGCTGAGACGTCATAGTCAAATCCTTCCGTCATTTCCGTGATTACTGTGCTTGGAGCAATGGCATTAGCGGTAACTCCATGTGGCCCAAGCTGTTTGGCTAGTGTTTTGGTCACAGATATTACGGCAGCTTTAGCTGCACTATACATTGGTGATGCCAACTCTCCACCAGTAAAACCGGCCATGGAGGACACATTGATAATTTTTCCGCTTCTTTTTGCTTTAAAAAGAGGGATAATGTGTTTGCAACAATTGACGACAGACATGAAATTGATGTTCATGATTAAATCCCAGTCAGCCTTGCTAAAATCCTCGAAATTTTTGGTTTTACTGCCCATTGCGGCATTGTTAACTAAAACATCAACAGTACCGAAGGCCTTGACAACTTCATTAATCATTTCTTTGACACTTTCTTCGTCCGCAACATCTACTTTTATAGCCAAAGCCTTAACATGATATTCTTCGATAATTTCCTGAGCTACTTCCAGCGCTTTCTCATAATTGAGGTCGGCTATCACTACATCCATACCGTCTTTTGCAATTCTTCTGACAGCTGCTTTGCCTATTCCTTGAGCTGATCCTGTTACGATTGCTACTTTCTTCATTGTTTTTACACCGTCCCTTTTAGCTTGTTAGTTACCATCAATTTAAATCGATAAATGGATGGGTCTACTTATGGATTTCTATATTCTATTATAATGTTTTTACAATATATTTGGATGAGAAGTTACTATTTTTTATGACTTTTTAATGATGTGGATAAACATTACAAAAATGTCTCGAAATGTTGATTGAAATAGATTAGCCCGGCAGGATGTGCCGGGCAGGGAGAACAGGTCTATGGCAGTAGAAATCTGTTTCGGTAGTTTTATGTTGCTCTCACAGTCTTTTCGTATTTTTTTAGTAAACGTAGAAAATGATTAGCTTCTCTTAAGACGTGGTCACCTAACAAGGGAATGATGATTGAGCGGATCTTACATTCTAAGAGACCTTCTGTTCCTTGACGCTTAAATTCTCGTAATTCCTTTGTTGCTTCAAGGCTTTTTGCAGTAACTCCTTTCAGCGGAAGTGACTTCTCCAAAGCGTTAATTGCTTCTTTTGTTAACTTATTAAATTCGCCAGCAAAATTATTGGCGGCATCAATCAGTTTATTCTCTGTAGGGTCAAGTAAACCACGAATAAACAAGCTGTGCTCTGCCATGATCCTATTCCAGAAAGCCTCTTGCTCATAGGCTTCCTTTTCAATATTAATATGCTCATGATTCTGTATTCTTTGAATCATCCGGAGATATAAAATAGCTTCTCTCATTATGTGATCAATAAGTAAAAGATAATTAAAGGTAAATAGTTTACATCTGAGAACATCTTCTAAAATTTTTTTCTTGAATTCTATGAGCGCAGGAAGTAATTCTATTGCCCTCTGGTTAAGATTTGATACACGCTGCTCTAGCTTAGGATCAATACAGTGCTTACCATCTCCGACTAACTTGGTTTCAGCTTTGGTTATATTGGTTGGGATATTCACCCCAGTAAGGAACGAAGTAGCATTTTCAGCCTGGATTGTGTATGGGGTAACTATTTCTCCGGACTGTAGCACTGAGTTGCTTACTACTCCATTAGCTAGTGCGACAGCATCTGCAAGTAACTTATCGAAATTTTGACGGAACATATCTGCCTGCTGGGCTAATGATTTATCTCTTGGAGTAAAACTAGCCTGTAGGAAGAATGAATGCTCCTTCATAATTCGAGCAAAGAAAAGATGCAAATCTAATGATTGACGAACGAAATTAGCACTTGATGACATAGCTCAATCCTCTTTTTAATCAATATTTGTCCTATGTTATAATATGACCAAGCTTAAGAAAGGTTCATAAACAGTGAAATCATCATTACAGAATTACCTAGTATCTTAACTTAATCCTTCGACATGAGTATATTTTGAAGACCATCAGGGTGAAATCAGGGTTGATTCAGTTGTCGGACAAGGAACAATTTTTACAATTTTATTACCCCAAATTGGGAGTTAGCGTAAAATTACTT
>JAPXME010000118.1:0-5779 GCA_033809185.1 Clostridiaceae bacterium | reverse complement strand
AATCAAGTTTTCGTTTCCTTTTTACACTGAAAATGAAGAATAACGAGAACCGAGTTCCCGTTATTCTTCATTTCTTCATGATTTGTCTAGCATGTTTTACTAATTCTTCAGTAGCTTTGTCGCCGCCTAACATCCGCACTAATTCTTGTACTCTTTCTTCCTCTGTTAAATCCTTTACTATTGTTCTGGTACGTCCACCAACAGTCTCCTTATCTAAAAACAAATGCCTATCAGCAAGAGCCGCCAAAATCGGTGAATGGGTTACACAAATGACTTGTTGATGTTGGCTAATTGTACCCAACTTTTCCGCCAACTTTTGTGCAGCCTTACCGCCAATTCCTGTATCAATTTCATCGAAAATCAAAGTGCCTATCCCATCGAAATGAGCACTTATAGTTTTTAGAGCCAAGATTATTCGAGACAGCTCTCCCCCGGAAGCAATCTTAGCCACTGGCAGTAACGGTTCCCCTGGGTTGGGAGAAATTAGAAATTCTACTTGATCAATACCCTTAGCAGTACCGTCACCATCACGGAATGAAACGGCAAACTGGACATCAGGCATAGCCAAATCAATTAATTCTTCTACAACCCGACTTTCTAAGTTCGCGGCTATCTCCCGTCTCTGGGCTGACACTTCTTGAGCCAAGGAATAATATTCCTGCTCTACCTTTTGAGCCTGTTCTTCTAATTCTACCGCTAATTCTTCGCTTTTTTCCCAACCAGCCAACTCTTCCTTGGCCTGGCTCAGAAAATTTAGCACGTCCTCTTCTTCTGGTCCATATTTTTTACAGAGATCCTTTAATAGTTGCCGGCGTCTCTCTACTTCCTCTAACCGCTCCGGTGAGTACTCAATACCCTCTTTGTATTTACGAATTGCTGTAGAAATATCCTCCAACTGATACAAAAGGGGTTCTATTTGTTCCAGAATATTAGCAATCTCCGGATCATATTTGCTAATCTCCTGTAAAGCAGCTACAGTACTGCCCAATTGATCGTAGGCTGATGAGCCGCCTTCACCCCTGAAAAGGCAATTATAGGCCAGACTCAGACCGCTAGCAATCTTTTCTCCATTGGCTAAAATGTTTGCCTCCGTAGTCAGATCTGCCAGCTCTCCTCTTTTCAAATCAGCCTCTTCAATTTCTTTTATTTGATACTGGAGAAAATCAATCCGTTGCAAGCGCTCTTTTTCTCGACGGTTAATCTCTTTCAGCTCACGGCGGATATTCTGCCAACTAGCAAATTTAGTTTCCAGATCAGCAAGGCTGTTACTAAGCTCTCCCCCGCCAAACCTGTCTAATATCTCCAGGTGGTTTTCAGCCTGTAGCAAGGCCTGATGATCATGTTGTCCGTGAATATCCACAATAGCCTGACCCACTAGTCGATATTGAGATAAAGGCAAGGTCCGGCCATTAATTCTGCAGCTATTACGCCCATTGACGTTCAGTTCCCGTGACATAACTACTAGATCTTCTTCAGGCTCTATCCCTAATTCTTCTAATAGCTGACAAGCCTGCTGCTGCCTTTCTGATAGACGAAATACGCCCTCGATAAAAGCCTTTTCTGCACCTGTGCGAATGAACTCCCCTTGGGCTCTGCCGCCTAATAAGAGTCCTACTGCATCTACTAAGATTGATTTACCGGCTCCCGTTTCACCAGACAGAATATTTAGTTGATCACAAAAATAAAGACTAACTTCCTCAATTAGAGCAAAATTCTTAATACTTAAGCTTTCTAGCATTAGCTCACCTACTCTATCAGGTTATTGAGCTTGTCCATCATAGCTTTAACCTGCTCCTGCGTGTTACCATCCGGATGGGCCTTTACCACCAAGAGGATAGTGTCATCACCGGCCACAGAACCAATAATCTCAGGCCATTTAGCCCCGTCAATTAAAAAAGCTACCGTCTGAGCATTACCTGGATAGGTTTTAATGACAATAATATTCTCACTATAATCAACGCTATGAACCATCTCCCGGAGACGACGCCGGAGCCTGTCCTCATTGTGAGACCAACCTCCATCACTTGAAAAACCATATTTATAAGTATTTGTTCCGGTAGGTATCTTAACTAAGCCTAATTCCTTGATATCCCTAGAAACTGTAGCTTGGGTTACTTCGTAACCAGCTTTCTCCAATTCTGCAGCAAGTTCCTCTTGAGTTGCAATATCCTTCTCCTCAATAATTTGCTGAATTTTGATTTGTCTGCGGCTTTTCATACACACACCTCCTAAGACAAAATGGTAAGGCAAACTGTAGACTATCCCTAGTTGTAATGCCTTTTTACTGCATTGTTACTGTTTTAATCATACCTACACTGATCATCATCACGTAATTTCTCCCGTAAGACAGTAAAGAAATTTTGACTATGCAGCCGAATCAGGCGGGCATAGAAGGGGGCTTTAACGACAATAACCTGATCCCCTTTTTTTAATTCTGAACAATGTTGACCGTCAATAGTCAAAGTCGAACTAGATTGCTGAAGCACAATATTGACTTGAACCGTCTTGTTAGAAGGAATAACAATCGGTCTGGCATGAAGAGTATGAGCACAAATTGGAGTTATGATGATCACATCCAGCTCTGGATATACTATGGGTCCCCCTGCCGAGAGTGAATAAGCCGTCGATCCTGTAGGAGAGGCTACAACTAAGCCATCTGCTTTATAGGTAGAGACAAACTCCTGATCGGCATAGACCTCTAAAGTATTGATCCTAGCAAAAGAACCTTTGTTGATTACTACATCATTAAGTCCAATGTGGGAAGTAATTACCTTGCCGTTTCGCATAATCTGAGCTTCCAACATCATTCTATTCTCCAGGTAATACTCTCCCATACATAATCTCTCTAAAGCCCCTTCAATTTCGCTGATTTCTACCTCAGTTAAAAAGCCCAAGGTTCCTAAATTTATACCTAAAATAGGCACACCTGACGGTGCCATTAATCTGGCCGCCCTTAAAAATGTGCCATCACCGCCTAGGACGATCACACAATCTACTTGCTGCCCTAAGTCAGAGACAATATACTCCTTATCCAGTCCCAACATTTGACCGTCTTCTTCCAGGGCATATGTAAAAATGTTACGCTTAGCAAACCACTTAATAAGCTCCTGGCCTAAGCCAACAGGTTGTTTTCTTCGATAATTAATTATGAGGCCCACACTTTTGATCATAAAGAAACCTCCGCTCAAACTTGAAAATTGATTTCGACACTGCTGTAACAATTCCCTTTTCTAGATTCCTAATTGCCAATTAACTCACGATGGGCTTTGCTAACTAAGGCAGCTATTTCCTCCTCTTGAAAAGCCAACTCAGCTCTTTCTTCCTTTCTAAGCCAAAGCAGAAACTCGATATTCCCTTCAGGACCGGTAATAGGAGAAAAATCTAGGCCATGAGGATAAAGTCCTAGTTCTCTGCAGCTTGTTAAGACCTGGCTGATAACCTCTTGATGTACTGCTGCTGATTTTACTACACCTTTTTTTTCTACATTTTCACGACCGGCTTCAAACTGAGGCTTAACCAAAGCTATAATATCACCTTGTTCCTGCAAGAAAGGAATTAGAGAAGGTAAAATTTTAGCTAAAGAAATAAAAGAAACATCTATACTAATAAAATCAATCGGCTCCTTAATCACATCACTGCTCAGATAGCGAGCATTAGTTCTCTCCAGATTAATTACTTGGGGATTCTGCCGGAGACTCCAATCCAACTGTCCATAGCCTACATCAACGGCATAAACCCGCTCTATTCCATGCTTTAGGGCGCAGTGAGTAAAACCACCGGTTGAGGCACCAATATCCATCATAACCTTACCCTTCAGATCCAGAGGAAAAACCTTTAACGCCTTCTCCAGTTTTAGACCACCTCTGCTCACATAAGGAAGAGGATCGCCCTTAACCATAATCTGATCTGAGGGTTTAACTGCCGTACCGGCCTTATCAACTTTTTGCTCATTAACAAAAACCTTGCCAGCCATGATTAAAGCCTTGCCTTTTTCGCGGCTGGGAACAAGTCCTCTGTTCACTAGAGCTTGGTCTAGTCTTTCTTTCTTCATCTTATCTCTGGGTCTCCTCTACTAAACCAAGTATTTTTCACCTTTAGCGGCTCAATCAAGTCCCTTTACCTTTGCCAAAAACTACCTTAATCGGGTTTACACGGCTGAATCCAAAATGACGGCTGATTGTCTCGCTCATCTTTTCCGGGGAAAGACCAACATTATCCCTTAAAAATTCACTTTTGCCGTGGCTGATAAAGCTGTCCGGCAATCCAATATTCAAGACTTTTATGTCCGAGAGTCCCTGTTCGGCTAAGAGCTCTAATACTGCACTGCCAAAACCACCAGCAACAACATTTTCCTCCATAGTGACAATTCCTCTATGCTTACCAGCTCCATCAAGAATTAGTTCCTTATCCAATGGTTTGACAAAGCGAGCATTAACTACTGTACAGCTTACTCCTTTAGCCGCTAAAATATTACGCACAGCTAAAGCTGGATAGACCATATTACCTACAGCCAAGATAAGCAAATCATCACCCAGCTCTAGAATCTCCCCTTTACCCCAGGGCAATTCATGAAAAGGCTCCTGAGTATTAACACCAATACCCCGCCCTCGAGGATAACGAATAGCTATAGGACCATCATAGTTCATAGCTGTATACAGCATATGTCTAAGCTCCCCTTCATCCTTAGGAGCCAGCACCGCTAAATTAGGGATATGCCGTAAATAGGAGAAATCAAAAGCACCTTGGTGAGTAGCCCCATCTTCACCGACTAAACCAGCCCGATCTATGGCTAGAACTACAGGGGCCTTTTGCAGACACACATCGTGTAAAACCTGATCATAGGCTCTCTGCAAAAAGGTGGAGTAAATGGCCACTACAGGCTTTAAACCGTTAAGAGCCATAGCTGCCGCTACCGTTACAGCATTTTGCTCCGCAATCCCCACATCATAAAAGCGCATTGGAAAACGGGCGGCAAAAGCAGTTAACCCTGTTCCTTCAGGCATAGCAGCAGTAATAGCCATAATACGGTCATCTTTTTCTGCTAAATCGATTAATGCCTGACCAAATACATTAGTATAAGTAGGCGGTCCAGGGGTCTGTATGATTTGACCTGTATTCAGATCGAAGGATCCTACTCCATGATACAAGGTGGGATTATCCTCCGCAGGTTGATATCCCTTCCCTTTTTTTGTCACAATATGTAATAAAACAGGTCCTTCGATAGTATCTGCCTTCTTCAATACACTTACAATTTCCTGAATATTATGACCGTCAATAGGTCCTAGATAGGTATAGCCTAACTCCTCAAAAAGTATACCTGGAACCAGAAGATACTTCAGACTATCCTTCAGCTTCTCTCCTAATTTAAGTAAGCGCGGACCCACCTGAGGGATCTTACGTAAAATCCGGTTAATAACCTTTTTGCGCTTTGTATACCAAGGAGCAGATCTCAAACGACTTAAATATAATGATAAAGCCCCGACATTTTGGGCTATGGACATTTCATTATCATTAAGAATAACTAAAAGTCTTAGGCCTAGGTGACCTGCTTCATTCAAAGCCTCAAAGGCCTGCCCTCCAGTAAGAGAACCATCACCTATTACGGCAGCTACCCGATAATCCTGGCCGTGATAATCCCTAGATAAGGCATAACCCATAGCCGCAGAGATAGAGGTGCTGCTATGGCCTGTATCAAAAGCATCATGAGGACTTTCTTCCCTGCGTGGAAAACCGCTAATTCCGCCAAATTGACGCAATGTAGTAAACTCTTGCTTTCTAC
>JAPXME010000117.1:0-5813 GCA_033809185.1 Clostridiaceae bacterium | reverse complement strand
ATTTGTGCTCCGGGAGGTGGCTATATTTTAGCTCCTACTCATGCTATTCAAACAGATACTCCTTTAGAAAATATTTTAGCTGTTTATGAAACAGGAAGAGCGTTTTAATAAGCTTTAAATAAAGAGCGACCTTAAAGGTTCTTATTAACTCTTCGCTGACGAATAATGCTTAGGGTTTAGGGAGTGGTATAAAAACGTACCTTGAAAGGTTAATATAGAGAAAAAGAATTTATTAAAAACAAAAACCAAAATCGATATTAATAGATAATTTATAAGGCTTACCTTTGTAATACATTTTCTCGTACTCTTGTGCATTTAGCCTGCAGTTTAAACTATGTTGCTGGTATGTAGTTTGCTGTAGTAGTGAACAGTCCAGAATTGCTTTCGGGAGGGTATATGTATTGTCTACCATGGCTAAGATAAAACAGATATCTTTCGTAGGATACTCTTAATGAATCTGTTATAACCTCTATAGCTAAATCAAGAATTTTGTTGGTAAGATAAATATGTGGCTGTGTGTAGTAATTTAAGTACAATTACTATCTCCTATTAGGCAAGAAGAAAATAAAGTGAAAAATTGAGAGTGGAGCTGTAAGATGCGAAAGGTAAAGTCAAGTTATTCAGTTTAAAACTACAAAAAATTTTGGGATTTCCAAAAACTTTGAGGTTAACTATAGGAGGTGATATATGATTGTTAGCCTTGGTTGTTGTTAATAACTGTTTTTTGTCTGACTTATATTTTGTTGAGAAAGGAGAGAGATTTAATGAAAAGAACTAAAGTTTTCTTAAGTTTGTTTTTGATGCTGTTTTTGGTAGCGCTGCCTTCCCTAGGGCAAGCTGATACTACCTTAAAATACTGGTTATGGTTAGATGATCCTACGGATACAACTGTTAGTGAATTGGTTGATAAGTTTAATTCTTTACATCCCGAAATTAGAGTAGTGATCGAAAATGTTCCTCTTAAAGATTATCATGACCAATTAGCTATTGCTTTAAGTGCTGGTGTTGGTCCAGATGCGGCACGATTTAAAGACTGGTGGTTAGGAGAATTTCGGGAAGCTGATCTTCTGGAACCGCTATCCTCTTATATTGGTGAATGGCCCGCAAAAGATGATGTAATTCCTAACCTTTGGAATATGGGGAAGATTCCAGGGGAAGAAGAAATTTATATGATGCCGCATCAGTTCATTACTTTTTATCTTTACTATCGAAAAGATTGGTTTACAGAAGCTGGCCTTAACTCTCCTGCTACTTTTGAAGAATTTTTGACTGCGGCTAAAACTTTTACTGATCCTGGAAATAATCGTTATGGTTTCGGTCTCCGGGGTGGAGATGGTGGTCAAGACCAATGGCTAGCTTTTATGGTAGCTGGTGGAGCGCGAGTGGTAGATGAGGAGGGTAATATTGTAATTAATTCCCCGAAAGCTGTTGATGTTAACCAGTGGTATATTGATTTATATAGCAAATATAAAGTAGTTCCCCCTAGTGCTCCAACAGATGCATATGCTCAAGTAACAGGAGCTTTTCAGGCAGGAATTACCGCTATGATGGCTCATCACGTGGGATCGTCAGTACTTATGGTTGAAAAATTAGGGGATAAGGTGGGTGTTTGCCCAATTCCAGCAGCTGATCCAAAGAACCCTGCTACTATGATCACTATGAGCGGGAATGTAGTTTTTTCTCCTTCTCAAGCAAAGGAGGAAGCTTTTAAGTTTATTTCTTGGCTAACTGAACCTGAACAAATGGATAAATGGAGTCGTTCACGTAACGGACAGTTACCCGTGTTGAACTCAGTAGCTCGGATGGATCACTACATTAATAATGAATTTTTCCGTGTGTCAATGGAAGGGGCTGACTATGCCATTGGTTGGCCACCTCTACCTGGCGTGGGATATGTTTCTTCTCATGTTTGGCAGGTTAACATGCAAAGAGCACTTTTAGGTGAAATTACCAGTCAAGAAATGCTAGACGAAATTGCCCGTGCTCTAGAGGAACGATAGTATGACAATGGTACAATCACAGAAAGAGCGGTATATACCGCTCTTTCTGTTAGCACCTGCTATCTTATTAATGCTTTTGATTGTTGCTTATCCTGTAGTTCAGTCAATACGACTTTCATTTTTTGATATCTCACTTCTTATGCCTGCAAGAGCTAAATTTGTGGGTTTCAGAAATTATGTTGAAATGCTGCACAGTGAAACCTTCTATAGAGCATTATTAAATTCTATAGTTTGGATAATAGGTTGTGTTTCAACTCAGTTTGTTGTAGGGATGCTAGGTGCTCTTTTGTTGAAATGTAAGTTTAAAGGGAATGGTATTATTAGAGGTCTCACGTTAATTCCATGGGCTACATCGAGTGTTCTGGTAGCGTTAATGTGGACCTGGATGTTAGATGGTAACTATGGAGTGATTAACGATTTACTGAAGCGGGTTGGGATTATTGATTCTTATATACCTTGGCTTGCTCAACCTAATACAGCGTTGGGAGGGGTGATGATTGCCAATATATGGCAGGGTGCTCCTTTTTTCGCGGTTATGCTTCTTGCTGCTATGCAGAATGTTTCAGAAGAATTGTATGAAGCAGCATATATTGATGGTGCCAATAGCTGGAAACAATTCTGGTACATAACGATTCCTTCGATTATGCCTACTATTATTATTACCACTATGTTACGTTTGATCTGGACAGCTAACTATATGGATTTGATTTTAGTTATGACTGGAGGCGGCCCCGGATATAGCAGTACAACCTTACCGCTTTTGTCTTACCTCACAGCTTATAAAAGACTGCGGGTAGGGGAAGCTTCGGCTATTGCAGTTTTTCAAACAGTCTTTTTGATGGTAGTTTTAAGTTTTTATCTACGGTTGCTTCAAGGGCAGAGCAAAGAGGAGTAAAATGGCAAAGACTTTCGCAATACGAAAGAGGGGGAAGTCATTTTTAATATTTATATTGGCAGCTTTTTGGTTAGCATTCATTTTATTCCCTTATTTATGGATGTTTATTACCTCAATTAAGCCATCAGTAGAACTTTATACCTCGCCTATTCGTTATTTACCTTCATCTCCTACTTTTGAAGGATATCGATTATTATTTGACGCTACTGAGTTTCCGAGATATTTATTGAATAGTTTTATAGTAACTTTTAGTACTATTATTTTATCTGGAAGTGTAGCTGTATGTGCTGCTTATGCTTTTTCTCGTTTTGAATTTCGGGGTAAAAACAGACTTTTCCCTGTTTTTTTAATAAGTCAGATGTTTCCCGCTATATTATTAGTTCTGTCATTATTTTTTATTATGAAAGAGATAGGCGTTCTTAATACCCCAATTGCCCTTATAATTGCTCACAGTACTTTTGCTTTACCTTTTACAATATGGCTATTGACTGGTTTTTTTAATGCCATTCCACGAGAATTGGATGAAGCTGCTGCTATAGACGGCGCTAATCGTTGGCAAATTTTTCGTATGATTTTGCTACCCCTATCTGTTCCTGGGTTAGTTGCTTCTTTAACTTATGTATTTATATTTTCATGGAATGAGTTTATATATGCCTTAACTTTTACCTCTGATGCCACGGCTCGTACTTTACCGGTGGGGTTACATTCTTTTATGGGAGAATACATAATTCGTTGGGACTTACTAACTGCCGGAGGAGTGTTAACTGCCTTACCTGTGGTATTTTTCTTTGCAATATTTCAACGCTATATAGTCCAGGGTCTTACAGCTGGGGCGGTTAAGGGATAGATTCTTAGTGCTTAGATATGATCTTTATAGGAAAGGAAGGAAAAAATGGAACAATCATTGATTAAGGAACTGGAAGACGGGGCATGGCAACTCAGGGAAAGAGCCATTGAGATGATTTATAAAGCCGGAAGTGGCCATCCGGGAGGAAGTCTTTCTGAAGCAGAAATTATAAGCGTTTTGTATTTTCACCACTTGAATCTTGATCCTTCTAAACCTGATTGGGAAAATCGAGATAGATTTATTCTTTCAAAGGGCCATTCCTGCCCTACATTATATGCCGCTTTAGCTATTAGGGGATTTTTCCCGATAGAAGAGCTAAACAGGCTAAGAAAATTTGGAAGTATCTTGCAGGGACATCCAGATATGCAAAGAACGCCGGGGATTGACATTAGTACTGGTTCTCTTGGACAGGGACTTTCGGCTGGCGTAGGTATGGCTTTGGGTGCATGTTTATTGGGAAGCGAATCCAGGATCTATGTTTTACTTGGTTGTGGAGAACTACAAGAGGGCCAAGTCTGGGAGGCAGCTATGGCTGCCTCTCATTACTGCTTGGGTAACTTGGTGGCAATAATTGACTATAATAGGTTACAAATTGATGGAACCAATGATATGGTTATGAAAATAGAACCACTAGTTAAAAAATGGGAAGCTTTTGGCTGGTACGTGCAAGTTATAGATGGACATAGTGTTCCAGAAATACTTATTAGTTTAGATAAAGCTAGCCAGCATAGAGATTGTCCATCGGTAATTATTGCTAAAACTATCAAAGGAAGAGGAGTATCTTTTATGGAAAACAATGTTGAATGGCACGGAAAACCTCTTACTCAAGAAGAAATGAAACAAGCTTTAGCTGAACTTAGAGAAAGAAGGTATTAATATGGTTACGAACAACATGTCTAGTCGTGTAGCCTATGGACTAGCTCTATCGCAGCTTGGTGAGTATAATCCAAAAGTGATAGTTCTTGATGCTGATTTAGCTAAAGCTACTTATACTATAAAGTTTGCTGAAAAGTATCCCGACCGTTTTTTTGATTTTGGTATTGCAGAGCAAAACATGGTATCTGCTGCTGCTGGTCTGGCGACTATGGAGTTTATCCCTTTTGTGAGCACTTTTGCTATTTTCGCAAGCATGAGAGCTGTGGAGCAGTTTCGGAACATGGTAGCCTACCCAGAACTAAATGTAAAATTGGTTGTAACTCATGGAGGAACTGAAAATAGTGGTGATGGTGCTACTCATCAATCAATCGAGGACATAGCGATTATGCGTACTATTCCAAATGTAAAGGTAATTGTGCCTTCGGATTATTTTAGTACTTATAAAGCTGTTCTTGCCATAGCTGATATTCAGGGTCCTGTATACTTACGTCTTGGACGGTCTGAAAGCCAAACTATTTACAACGAAAATTTCAATTTTAAAGTAGGTAAGAGTGTAGAATTATTTTCTGGAGAAGATGTTACTATTATTGCTATCGGTAGCATGGTGGAGAAAGCAGTTTTCGCACGAGAAATATTAGAGAGCCAGGGAATTCACGCAAGAATTATCGATCTACTTACTATAAAACCCTTGGATGAGGAAGCGATCCTTAGAGCTGCCATTGAAACAAGAGGAATTGTTACTGTCGAAGACCATAACGTTTACGGTGGTATGGGAAGTGTAATAGCAGAATTCTTGGCTGAGAAGTATCCTACCAGAGTTCTAAGGGTAGGAATAAACGATCATTTCGGTTGCTCGGGAGACCTTGAAGAACTTAGGGAAAATTTTGGTTTATCAGTATCAAATATTGTTGGAAAGGTGAAAGAATTGCTGAAATAATGGTTTGTAGTTGAATTAATCTATTGTATTTGTCAATTTGCTAAGAAAATAGAAATGATTTAGATGGGGTACGTTTAAAGGAGAGATTAGTTGACAGGTTTGGTGGAAAAATCGCTTTATTATTTGAAATTGTAAGGAGGTATCAAAAATGCTCTTTTTCCCTTATCAAAAATATCCGGATAACTGGCTTTATCAAGTGGTTGATTCATCTAATAGTCCTCTTCAGATGGAGAGTTTCTCTCTGCTTAAGCTTTCTCC
>JAPXME010000116.1:0-5827 GCA_033809185.1 Clostridiaceae bacterium | reverse complement strand
ACCGCCCGTTACTGTAATAAAGACTTCAGTTTCAAGTACAGTAACGGGCGGTAAATGCTGGGAATTAATACAGGCTAGTTAAGCCCTAATATTTCATCAATTCTGAGGTCTATTAAAATGTCTACGCCGGGTAATTCTCCTGGTATATTATTGTTGGCGGCAACCCGGCCAGTGACTTTGATCTGAGATATGGCACTTCTGAGTAACTGCCGCTTTTCTTCAAATTCTAAGTCATCTATATTATTGATTACTGATGCTATATAGCTACATAATTCGCTGTAGTTATAAGTGGATTGCTGATAGGCTAATAAATTGTCATGTAGGATTTTCTTTTTTTGAGCCAACTTCTCTTTCCGGTTCTTGACGTCAAGTAATTTCTTTTTTATTTTATCATCTAACTCCAGAATACCTAACGAGATAGCCTCGATTAAAGATTCGCGGCCTTTTTCAGCATCTTTAAGCTGCTGTTCTATATAAATTAGTTCTTCTTCAAGTTCGTTTTGTTTGGGTAAGTTTTTCTGTATTTCTTCCAATATGTTGCCAGGATCAATAAAAAAGTTTTTGAATTTCTCCCAGACTATTTTCTCCAGGCTTTCGGCATTAATTATCTTGTGCGGATAGCAGCCTGGGACGCGGTTGGTTGATGATGACTTCCTGCAGGTATACCCCCTATAGTGTTTGCCCCAGTTTTTTGCATAGACGCCGTACATGGTTAGCCCACAGTCACCACAGATAAGTAGGCCACTTAACAAGTATTGTCTTTTGGTTTTTTGCTTCCAGCTCTTTATAGACTCTTGCAGTATTTTTTGGGCTTGTTCCCACATCTCCGGCTCGATAATTACTGGCATAGGTATAATATATTCTTTGAAGTTCCATTCGCCCTTATAGGATGGGTTCATTAAAATCTGTCTGATAGTTTGTCTATTCCAAAAAGTCTTCCCCTTTTTAGTGGGTATTTCTGCTTCTGTTAAGCTAATAGCGATTCCAGCGGGTGTCATGCCTTGTATTAGAGAGTTATAGATATGTTTTACTACTTTGGCTTCTCTTTTGTTAATGCTGATAGTCTCGGTGTTAGGATCATAGTCATATCCATAATGATAGACTCCTATCGGTGGACGCCCTTGCTTGGCTTTTTGCATTTGGCCGCGTTTCATTCTCTCTGTTATCTTTTCTCTCTCATATTCGGATACCGCGCCCCGTATAGAGTAAAACAACCTGCCTTCAGGCGAATCCTGCCATTCAAAGTTTACAAAAACCAATTCTACTCCAGCCTTCTCGAATTCTTCGGTCAGGAGTAATTGATGACTAAGTTTTCTGCTGAACCGGTCCGGGTCTAAAATTACCACACAATCGATAAGGCCATCTGCTATAGCCTGCCTCAAAGACTCTAGGCCGGGCCTGTCCAATGTTTTGCCTGTTTCTCCTTCATCTGCGAACTCTAATATACTGGTGGCTCCTATTTCCTTTGCTTTGTTTATACAGGCTTCCCTTTGTGCTTCAAGGCTGAATCCATGAAGTGCTTGTTCCTCAGAACTAACCCTTCTGTAAATTGCTACTCTCATTTTGCCGTTCCCTTTTTTGAAATATCTTGCGTAAAACTATCTTCGCCAGAATACTATTAATTTCCTGCCGCGCATTTCCACCTACGCACCTTATTTCTACATTAGCCATTGGCTTCTCCTCGGCATTTGGTTTGTTAATTATATGAGCATCGCTCATTAAACCACCCCTTTAAATTTTTCCAAAAATAGAAAAACCGGGATAAATCCCGGTGTCTACCTGGTATCCAATCAGAGCAATTTCCGATTACAAACATTTTCTGTTGGTATTTATATAAACAAGCCCTACTTAACGTAGGGCTTGTTTGGCTCGGTAATCTTTCTTCGAGTATAAGGCTACCTCGCTTAAAACAAGGCAGCCTGCTCGGCGTCGCTGGTCTGAGCGTTAGATCGAATATTAATGTTCTTAAACTGCAGCTTCTTACACATACTATTGAAGCCGACATAGTCTAACCGAAGTTCAAGTTGGCCCAGGGTAAGCCGAGAGCAGGCTGAAATGCCTGTGAAGATTTTGGCCAGGCGTTTACTTAGTATGGCCGACTCTTTACCCTGTAGTAAGGCTTTAAGCGGCAATCGGGATATTCCTATGGATTTGCAATGCTCTTTAAAGGCTGTTTGTTCTTTCGAGGACAGTCCTTCGAGTGCCTTATAAAGATTCTCTACGGTTCCGTATTCCTGGATTAAAGGCGTGGCCACTTTAGGTCCCACGCCTCTCACCCCGGGGATATTGTCCGAGGAATCTCCCACTAATGCCTTAAGGTCAACGATTTGAGATGGATTAACTCCGTACACTTTTTTTACTAAGTCGGGAGTGAATTCTATACTGCCATCTGGTATATTTTCTTGTTGCTGAATGATTTTTTCACTTCTCAGCCAAAGGCGGGTGTTGTCGGTGACTAACTGGAGTGTGTCCTGGTCTTTGGTGTGGATATATACAGGGATTTGATCTTCAAAGCGTTTAGCCAGGCTTCCCAGGAAGTCATCGGCTTCGTAGTGCCAGTCCATAAATTGTAATATGTTGGCGGCCCGAAGAAAGTCCTGCATGAGTATATACTGAGACTTTAGTTCTTCAGGAGTTTCCTTTCGGGTGGCTTTGTATTGCGGATATAAGGCTTTCCTGAATGTGTTCCTAGACACGTCCCAGGCCACCGCCAGATGAGAGGGCTGCTGCTGATTAATAATTTTAACCAAGGCCCGAGTCATGGCGTAGACTCCGTTGGTGAAGACACCGTCAGGGGTTTTTAAAAGTTTAGACAGGGATTGCTCCCTGTCTTTATAATAGTCTTTTGGAACGGTTCCATAGAAACACGAAGATAGTACCGATGAGCCGTCAATCAATATTAGTTTCTGGTCCATATTATGCGCCCACCTTTAACAAGTCCAGGAATTCTCTTTCGTTAATTATCGGTATCCCCAGGCTCAGGGCTTTTTTGTGTTTAGCGGTTCCCGTTTTGTCCGGCCCAAGTAACAGATAGCTAGTCTTGGAGCTGACGCTACCAGATACTTTGCCGCCGTTTCTCTTAATCACGGTTTCAAAGTCGGCCCGTTTCTGAGATAGAGTGCCAGATATGACGATAGTTAGACCCTGTAGAGGCAGGGTTGAATTGGTTTCGGTTTTAGGTTCTATCATATTTACCTCCATATCTTTGAGATTTTCGATAACTGCAAGATTCTTTTCATTTCTGAAGAATTCCACAATAGCGGTAGCCATTATATCGCCGATTCCCTCGATTTCGCAGAGGGCCTCCTTGGGTGCGTTTATTACTGCATCTATAGTAGGAAATTGTTCAGTGATAAGCGGAGAATTGGTTCTGCCGAGATGGGGAATGTTTAAGGCATATAGCAATCTATGAAGTGGCTGATTCTTGCAGTCTTCTATTGCTGCAAGCATTTTGGAGACTTTCTTTTCTCCGTAGCCTGGCAGTTGCTTTAGCTCGTCTTTCCGTTCGTGTAACCGGAATAAGTCAGTGATGTCTTTCAGAAAGCCTTTCTCAAACAGAAGTGTAATGCTGGATTCGCCCAGGCTTTCTATATCCATTGCATCCCGGGAACAGAAATGGATAATGGACCTGACTTGCTGGGATACACACTCCGGATTTTTACAGAAGATTAATGGATCTTCATAAACCACAGGCTGGCCACACTCTGGACAATTTTGAATCAAAATTATCGGTTCTAATTCTTCTTTTCTTAATTCAGGGAAGGATTTTACTACCTTGGGGATTACGTCATTGGCCCTGGCCAGTAGGATTTTATCTCCAATTCTGATGTCTTTATCCATGATGTACTGGTAATTGTGTAGTGTAGCCCGAGATATAGTCACCCCGTCAATTTCCACCGGCTCAAATATAGCAACTGGAGTCAATTGCCCGGTTTTGCCAACCTGCCAGATAATATCTCTCAGGGTCGTTATGGCATCCAGGCTGTCAAATTTGAAGGCCGTGGACCCCCGGGGGAATTTCGATGTGTTGCCTAACTCCGCCCGCAGATTTAAGTCGTCAAATTTTATTACTAAGCCGTCAATGGGGTATGGCAGCGTGGGGCGTACTTCTTTGCTATAAGTCTGGCAGAAATGCACCAACTGATTGATTTGATCAGCTGCGAACACTTCTGTTTTTACTATAGTGAAACCTTGCTCTTTCAGAAATTCCAACCGTTCCAGGTCGGAAGTGGGATTAAAGCCTTCTGCATGTATTAAATCGAAGGCGTGGAACTCCATTTTTCTCTTAGCGGCTTCGGAGGCATCGAGCATCCGAATAGTGCCTGAAGCTAGATTGCGGGGATTTGAGTATTTGCCATTCGTATTTATACGTTCGAATTCTTTAAACGTAAATAGTGCTTCTCCCCGGATTTCTAACCGACCCTGGAAAGATATTTTCTTTGGAATACTTTCAATGGTTTGGGCGGTGTGTAAAACCCTGTCTCCCTGGAAGCCATTTCCTCTAGTTATTGCATCTACTAGTGACCCTTTTGAGTAAACCAAAATGAGCGTGAGGCCATCTAATTTGTCTTGAACTAGGATAGGGCTGTTGTTGCTCCCTTTTTGTGCCCACCACTTTCTGAGACTAGCCTCATCAGTAATGGGATTCTGAGATAAGACTGGAGTGGAGTGTTTTACGGTTTCCAGATGGTCTACCTTGGTATAGTGAATCTTCTGGGTTGGGGAATCGGGATCGGCATACTGGGGATGTTCTTCTTCTAATTTAACCAATGCTTTATACATGGTATCGTATACTGAATCGGTGACAATTGGGATTCCGTTCTCATATAGCTTGTTATGTCTGTGTATGGCATCTCTAAGCGTTTCAATAGCTTTTTTTACTTGTGACATAAAATTCTCCTTTCTAATGCGAAAAGCGAGCTATTAAGCTCGCTTTTTGCGTAAAATTTTATTTGTCTACTATTCCAGCCGTCTGCCGCACTTGGGGCAGTAGTCTGCAACACCTTTTACCAGAGGATGCCCTTCTTTGTTGATAAGGCTACATTCAATATGATTGTATTCCTTATTACTACACCATGGACATTCAACTACTTTTGCGGTGTCGCCCTCCATCCGGAGAAGCCCTGCTCTTATGAGTGAATTCACTGAATGAGTGCCAACCCACTCTTCTTTTGGATAAGGATCTTTCCCTCTTTTTTCACTTTTGCTTTGGTCGATGTCTGCTCCAATCCAGTATATGGTTTGGTTGAAGCGCTTCAGGCCGTTGTGGTTACGGGCCAAATCCAGAGCATATTTTTGAGTAGGTGATAAGTTCATACCATCGCTCCTTTCTAATCCTTCTTTTTACGATTAAATCTTTCGTGCAACCCTTGAAATGTGACGCTAAACTACTGTGAAAAGTCTCCCTATTAAGCTTTTTGATTTTCCTTCTTTTGCTTTATAGCATTTATTGCAATAGCTGTATTCTCTGTAAGCAATAATTCGCATAACCCAATAAGGCATACTGTAGCTTTTTTTGCAATTTAGACAATAAAGATGCATTATTACCTAATCCTCCCTCAATCGTCTTAATCCTTTGACCCTCTCCTTTTAACCTCATGGCTTACAGCTTTGACAACTTCTGCTAACTCTGCCCATACTCCAGTAGGTTCGTATGTCCCATCTTTAATATCGCCATCGTCAGGAGAAAGGAATAATCTAAGTTTTCGATTAGAGCCGTCTGCCGTCTTTAATCAGGACAACATAATCTTTTTCCAATTTATAACCTCCTTTTTTACTAGGTAGGCTCCGCAGCGTAAAACTACGGAGCAATATTTTTAGCTGGCGA
>JAPXME010000115.1:0-5877 GCA_033809185.1 Clostridiaceae bacterium | reverse complement strand
AATCATTGTCTTATTCCTAAAAACAGTTTTGAGGGAGAAAAAATAGAGGGCATAGAGTTACTAGAGGTTAAAACTATTGCCGAAGCCTTGGAACTGGCTTTGCTGTAAATCGCAGAGAGATAAGGTTATGTCATTTCCGGGTGCGGAATCGGCAGAAAGACACAATATCGCAAAAAACCTGTGGATTATTATTGTCCACAGGTTTTTTAATCTAAAATTTAATTTTTAAGGCTACAGCGTTTTAGGTCATGTTAAATTTGCCTAAGGTAGTAACCTTATTATGTTCTTTTTCTAATACTTCTTGTAAGGAGATATCTAAGGCATTGCATAGAGCTGCGTAATAAAAAAGACTTCTGCCGATTTCCTCAATGATGATATCACGGCAATTTTCGCAAAGCTCACCTTCTAAATGGCTGGAAAGGAGATTCTTCAAATCGCTGAGACAGGCCTCAGGAGGAAGAGGTTTGTAGTTTGCATGAATCTGCGTACAGCCACAAGAGGTCACAGATTTAGTTACTGCTCGATTAACCCTAGAACTTGCTTCTTGTGATTTGGAGAGGATATCTAAAATACTTTGATGGCGGAGCAGGAAAGTGGAAACGGTTTGTTGGAATTCTGGAAACTGCAGATTCGACAACATGAACACCCCTTTATCTAATATATCAATAGAATGACAACGAATTACTTGATTAAAGCTAAGCTAATTATACTGATAAACCTTTTGTCCTGTCAATTAACCTGAATATATAAAGAAAATATAAATTTTAGTCCGTTTTTTAAAGGCTTGGCTAAAAGGTGTTGACGATATTTTTTTCACTGTGGTATAATATTAACTTTTGACAAAGCGCTTCAAATTTGTTACAATGTTTATGTTAGTTTAGGAAGAAGGTGAGTGAAGATGTATACCATCGGGGACAAGATTGTCTACCCAATGCACGGGGCAGGAACAATTGAATCTATCGAAGAGAAAGAGATCCTCGGTGAGAAGCGCCGCTATTATGTTCTTAGAATGCCAATCGGGGATATGAAAGTGATGATACCGATTTCGAACGTTGAGGAAACCGGGCTTCGCCCGGTTATTGACGAGGAAGGCGTTAGCAAGGTGCTGGATATACTCAAGGAAGAGGAAACTCCCATGTCGAACAATTGGAACAGGCGTTACCGGAATAACTTGGATAAGATAAAGAGCGGTAATATTTATGAATTAGCTGAGGTAGTACGAAATCTATCTTCGAGGGATAAGGAAAAGGGTCTTTCCACAGGGGAGAAAAAAATGCTTGAAAATGCCAGACAGATTTTAATTAGTGAATTGGTACTGGTAAAAGGTGATGGCGCAGAAGAAATAGAAGCCCTGTTGGAAGAGTGTTTGGCCTAAACTGGCAAGCTGGAAACGCATCCAGTTTGCCAGTTTTCTATTATGAGTAGAAAATGTAGATTTCCTTAAACATAACTTTCCGTGATGAATAACAAAAAGGTTACCTAGTTATGTTTTATTGTTGAGAGCTTTATTATTACGAATAGGAAATTCCATTAGGAATAACCAAGAAGCCGTAGAGTAATGTTTTATTGTAAAAGGTTTTTTTGCATAGAAGTGTAGATAATTTGTTAATATATGGTGCATTGTTCTTGCTTAAAAAGGATAGGCTATCTTATAATTAAAAGTAATTAATAACTTAGTAAACGGTGCAAAAAAGGAGGTGGAGCGTTGATTCGCAAAATTATAAGATTTCTAATAGCCTTGGTATTTATAGGTGGAGGACTATCTTTAGGTTATAGTTTGAGGGATTTAAGTTGGTTGCAAGGGTTTAATAGCTATCTAAAACCCCTTATTATAATTGTACCGGGCCTTATATTCGGACTTATTGGTTTTTTTATAGCGCCCTTAATAATAAGCTTCGTAGTCAGCTCAACTGAATGGACAGAGTCGAAATTGCAGAAAATGCCTATGACTGATTTGGCAGGGGCAGCTATTGGCTTGATTATAGGACTTATTATAGCTAGTCTATTGGGTGTTGCTTTTGCCAGAATCCCTATAGTGGGAGGATATATTGCAATTTTCTTCGTTCTGCTACTCGGTTATTTGGGCATGAGTATTGGTATGAAGAAAAAAGATGATTTATTAGGTTTGTTTACGGCTTTTACACGAACTAGTAGAGAGAAAGAAAAGGGTGTTGCTGTAATATCGGGGTCAAAGGCAGAACAGGCCAAGCAGTTGTTGTATAAGATTCTTGATACCAGTGTGATCATCGATGGACGGATAGCTGATATAGTGAAAAGCGGTTTTATTGATGGAGTGTTGGTTATTCCTTCTTTTGTACTGGAAGAGTTAAGACACATTGCTGATTCCTCTGATCCTTTGAAAAGAAACAGAGGCCGCCGCGGGTTAGATATGCTCAATAAGATTCGCAAAGAGTTGGATGTGAAGGTACGGATTGAGGAACAGGATTTTCAGGAAATTCAAGAAGTTGATAGTAAGTTAATCAAGTTAGCTCAGGTTATGTCCGGGGAAATAATCACTAATGACTATAACCTCAACAAGGTTGCTGAGTTGCAGGGGATTAAAGTTTTGAATATTAACGAACTGGCCAATGCCTTAAAACCTGTCTATATACCAGGAGAGGAAATGGTGGTGACCATTCTAAAGGACGGCAAGGAGTCAAAGCAAGGAATAGGTTATCTTGATGACGGTACCATGATAGTAGTTGAGGGTGGTCGCAAATATATTAATCAGACAATCAATGTGATGGTTACCAGCGTATTGCAGACGGCGGCCGGACGGATGATTTTCGCTAAACCTAAATATAACGACGATCGGACGTTATTTGAGGTGGATGCCAGTGGATAAGGTTGTTGCCATAATAGCTGCTGCCGGTCAGGGTACCAGAATGGGGGCGCCTGTTAGTAAAGTATATTTGGATATACTGGGCCGCCCTCTTTTGGCTTATACTCTTGATAAATTTCAGAGTCATTCTCAGATTGCGGAGATTATTATTCTGACTAGAGAGAATGAACGGGAATATTGTCAAAATCAGGTTGTTAAGAAGTATGGTTTTTCTAAAGTCAAAAAAATTGTGGCTGGAGGGTTAGAACGGCAAGACTCGGTTAGACTTGGCTTGGCAGCTTTGGAAACTGATGCACACTGGGTCTTAATCCACGATGGAGCCAGACCGTTAATTAGTGAGGAGCTTATCGACCAAACTGTTGAAGCCGCTAAGTCTTTTGGGGCTGCTGTTGTAGGGGTGCCGGTAAAAGATACTATTAAGGTAGTTAATGCAAATAGAATTGTTCAACATACACCTGAGCGGCACACCCTTTGGGCAGTGCAAACACCTCAAGTTTTCCGACGTGATATCATAGATAATGCATATCATCAGGCGACTTTGCATGGTTGGATAGCTACTGATGATGCTTCGTTAGTGGAAAGAGCTGGTGGACAGGTTGTTATGGTCCAGGGTAGTTACGAAAATATTAAAGTAACTACACCGGAGGATTTAGTGTATATAGAACAGCTATTAAGTTAAGAGGTGTTTATGATAGATGAGAGTAGGACTTGGATTTGATATACACCGGTTTAGCTTAGGACGTAAGCTTGTCTTGGGCGGGGTAGAAGTAGCTTTTGAACAGGGATTAGCTGGACATTCTGATGCTGATGTACTTGTCCATGCGATAATAGACGCTATGTTAGGTGCGGCAGGCTTGGGTGATATTGGGGAATATTTCCCGCCTGGAGAAGCTAAATACAAGGATATTAGCAGTACGCTACTATTAGAACGAGTTAAGGAGTTAATCGGGGAAAAAGGCTATTGTATTCATAATTTAGATTGTGTTATTATGGCTGAGGTTCCTCACTTATCACCTTATAAGGCTAAAATTAAAGCTAATCTTGCCAAGCATTTAGGCATAGAGGAGAACATGATTAACATCAAAGCTACTACTACAGAAGGACTGGGATTTATCGGCCGAAAAGAAGGAATTGCTGCCCAGGCAGTCTGTCTCATTGAAGCAATTTAGGAGGTATATTTAGATGGAAGAAATAAGAGTAAGGTTCGCCCCTAGTCCCACAGGGCCATTACATATTGGTGGAGCTCGCTCGGCTCTTTTTAATTATCTTTTTGCTAGAGGTATGGGAGGCAAGTTTATCCTACGGATTGAGGATACAGATCTAGAAAGATCAAGCAGAGAGTCGGAAGAGGATATCTTGAATTCATTAAGATGGCTAGGTTTAGACTGGGATGAAGGACCGGATATTGGAGGGCCTTATGGACCTTATCGTCAGACTGAACGCTTGGAATCATACCGGAAATTCGCCGACCAGTTATTAGAATCGGGACAGGCTTACCATTGTTTTTGTTCGGAAGAAGAGTTGGAGGCCCAGCGTCAGGAATTCATAAGTAAAGGAGAGTTGCCTCGCTATAACGGTAAATGTTTCTCTCTGACGGCTGAAGAAAAGCAACGTTTTATCGACCAGGGCCGGAAGCCTGTAGTGCGTTTTCGGGTGCCCCAGGATCAGGTAATTGTTATTAATGACTTGGTAAGGGGACAGGTGTCCTTTGAATCAAACGGTATCGGTGATTTCGTAATAGTTAAGTCTGATGGAATCCCTACCTATAATTTTGCTGTGGTTATTGACGATTCTTTAATGAAAATTTCCCATGTCATCAGGGCAGAAGAACATTTATCTAATACGCCTAGACAGATATTGGTTTACCAGGCTCTAGGACTAGCTGAACCTCAATTTGCTCATGTGTCTTTGATATTAGGTGAAGATCGGACGAAAATGAGTAAACGTCATGGAGCTACTTCAGTTATCCAATATCAAGAATTAGGTTATTTGCCGGAGGCGCTGGTTAATTTCCTGGCTCTGTTGGGCTGGTCTCCTGAAGGGGAAGAAGAGATCTTTACGAAGGAAGAGCTGTTTAAGGAGTTTTCCTTGAGTCGGGTAGCTAAAAATCCTGCGATTTTTGATCAGGAAAAATTGCGCTGGATAAACGGAATGTATATCCGCAAGACCCCTCGCGAAGAGCTTTTAGAAAAGGCGCTACCTTTTCTAAAAAAGGCAGGGTTCTGCAGGGAGAATCCTAATGCTGATGAATTGAAGCGGGCAGGATGGCTTGTAGCTACTTTGCAGGAACGTCTATCCGTACTTAGCGAGTTGCCGACACAGGTAGAGGCCTTACTGGCTGAGGATGTTACTCTAGAAAATGAGGAAGCTGAGTTAGTGCTAAAAGAGGAAACAGTTCCGCTAGTTATTAAAAGCTTTTTAGAAAAGGTACGTGAGCTGCCAGCTCTGGAACCGGACGCAGTAAGACCACTTTTCAAAGCTATCCAGAAAGAATTAAATTTAAAAGGGAAGCAGGTCTTTATGCCAATAAGGGTTGCCCTGACTGGACAGATGCATGGACCGGAGTTGCACTATATTATTTCGATAATGGGACAGGAGTTAATCGAAAAAAGAATCGTTAAAACTACCGGCATAGCCTAAAATAAGCTTAATAAGTAATCTTGACAAAAGGACTCTCCTTTGCGTATACTAGTTAACAACAATTTGCCTATTGAAGATGTCAAAGGCAATTAAAAAAAATATCGACATTGACGATGATGGAGAGAAGTATCCGGAAAACTACCGGCAGAGAGAAAGGGTCACAGGCTGCAAGCCCTTTTAGGTGGGATTCGGTGAAAATGCGCTCCGGAGTAGCAAGCCCGATAGGTAGGGTTGCCGCAGCACAGCGTTATTGTGCAGGAATTGAGTTGTATCAGCATTATCTTAATTGAAATTAAGTTTACTAGTTTACCAGTTGATGCTGATATAAGCAGAGTGGGACCGCGAAGACCCTTCGCCTCTGTGTGGGCGAAGGGTTTTTTATCTTCTACTTCTGT
>JAPXME010000114.1:0-5913 GCA_033809185.1 Clostridiaceae bacterium | reverse complement strand
TGTTTCACTTTCATACTTCAGGCAACACATTAAGCGACCGCAGATCCCGGAAATCTTAGTAGGATTAAGGGATAGGTTTTGTTCTTTAGCCATTTTAATAGACACTGTTTCAAAATCACCTAGGAAAGTAGAGCAGCACAATACTCTACCACAGGCTCCGATTCCACCGATCATTTTGGCTTCATCTCTGACCCCGATTTGTCTTAATTCAATCCTAGTTCTAAAAACGGCTGCCAAATCCTTCACCAGTTCCCGAAAATCCACTCTACCTTCAGCCGTAAAATAGAATATGACTTTACTACAATCAAAAGTGTATTCCACATCTACTAATTTCATTGGCAATTCATGAGCCTGTATTTTTTGCAAACAAATATCTTTCGCTTCTTCCTCCTTAACCTTGATAGCCTCCATCTGTTCCTTATCTTCCGGAGTAGCTATCCGAATAACCTTTTTTAGAGGAAGAACTACATCTTCATCGGCAACTTGGCGATTGCCAATCACGGCCTTTCCATATTCTAAACCACGTACAGTCTCCACGATTACATCTGTGTTAGCACTAATCTCTAATTTACCGGGATCAAAATAATATATTTTTCCGGCCTTTTTAAATCTAACGCCTACTACATTAACCAATGGGGCTGACCCCCTTTCTTAACTTTCAATATTTCTCAACTTAATTAATAATACCTCTAATACTAAACGATTATTTGCATTTCTATTTAAAAGTTGCTGGCTCTTAGTTATTTCCTGCAAAGCCTGCAGACACTTTTGTTCAGATAAATCCATGGCTAAATAATCTTTCTTGCCTAGTAACAATTCCTCATTGTCTCCCACAACTCCCTCGACTAGTTTATCCCTAAAAATTGTGGCCATAACATCTAGGCTTGCTTCCTGTAGCTCCTTATCCTTTTCAATTTTTTCAGCCCAGCTGAAAACCTCTTGGTAACTCATGGTGGGGAGACCCTCTAATAATTGACTGATATTCCACACAAACTGTTCCCCATCAAACTTTTTGCTTAGATCTAAAGCTCTTCCTACTGAGCCTTTAGCCAAACTTAAAGGAAAATTAAGCTGTTTTCCTTGTTCCTTTAGAATTGCGCTAATTACTTGCTCTGACAAAGGATTAAAAGGAATAGACTGACACCTTGATAACAAAGTAGTTGGTAAAGCCCCACTATCTTGGGCGATAAGAATGAAAACAGTATTAGCAGGTGGCTCTTCCAGCACTTTCAGTAAACTATTAGCCGCTTCCTCCGTCAATAATTGCACATCATCAATCATTATAACCTTATAAGTGCCCTCATAACATTTGAAATAAGCCTTTTCTTGCAAAGTTCTCATTTGGCCAATTTTTATATTATTACCTTCCCGTTCAACCCAAATAATATCCGGATGATTTCCTGATATAGCCTTTTGACAAGAAGAACACTTTTCACAGGGTTCAGCATCAGGACTAGGTTCTTGACAATTAAGCAGCTGGGAAAAAACTTTTGCCGTAGTGCCTTTTCCTACTCCTTGTGGCCCATAAAAGAGAAAAGCGTGAGAAATTCGCCTCGTTCTAAAACCGGCTTTTAACAAGTTTATCGCTTTTTCTTGACTCTTAATCTCTTCAAATCCCATCTACATACTCCCTGCTGTCATGAATAGAGGTCAATTAAGATACCCCTGATTTGATCAAGCTTATCCAATATCTTCAGGCGATCCTTCTGTTCAGCCAAAACCGACTTTGATAAGGATTCCAGCTCCTGATCTATTAACTGCAAAGTTTGAAATATCTTAGGTCTGCCTTGATGTGACCAAGCAGTCTCATTTTTCAGTTGATAGACATTTCCGAAAGATTCCTGTAGAAATTTGCGCAATGTTTCTTTATACTCACGCAAATCATAAATAGAGAAAGTAGTAGAAAGGCGCTCCCCAATCTTATCTAACTTATCCAGAATTTCATCTAGATTAGCTTGCCAGGGAGAAGCATGGTATTCTTGTAACACATCAGGAAAATCAAGTCCTGCCATGGCAGTAACCTTTTCCTTGTTAACCTTGGGTTTAGTAAGCCTCAGTTTTTCAGAATCCTTCCTTCTCTCAATTCTCATCGTTTCACCCTTCGCTTTACCCTTCTCTAAAACAACCTTCTTGCCCAATCAACCCTCTACTAAAAGCTCTCTGCCTTCGTTAGTAGTCAGCATCGTTTAGTCAGCTATTAACCTGGTAGCCAAAATCGTCGAGCTAGCAAGCAAGAACTGCTATCTTGTTTTCTCTATCTAAACCATGGACAGGTAATCCATTGGCGGTTACCCATTCCAGGTATTCTAAGTGCACCGCTTTAATCACCTGGCCCGGCCAAATCAGCGGTATTCCCGGTGGATAAACAGTCAAAGCCTGTCCTGCTATCCTGCCACAAGCTTTATTAAGAGCAATCCTATCCTTTTCTTCTTGAAATACCACCCGCGGAGTATGCCTTACTTCTTCACTATCATTGTACATATCAACAGCAATATCAAGGGGCGATAGCGGTTTACGGCTATATTTATTTTTGATATCTGCCAGCGCTCTACATAAACGGACAATATCTTGTTTGCTATGTCCTATCGTAATTAATATTAAGCAATAATAATAATCACTTAACTCTATTATTATACCATATTTATCGTTAAGAATTTGAGCCAGTTCCCAGCCGGTTAAGCCTAGTCCCGCTGCTGAAAGTACTAGCTTAGACGGATCCGTTTCCCATGTTCCGGGTAGTTCCTCTTCTAACAAAACATATCCACCAATTTTTTTGATTTTTGCCCGCAGATATTGAGCAAGCTCCCAACTCTTTGTTATGAGAATAGATCCTTCTCGCCGCATCTGATCCTGCACCCCATCTAGGGAGGCCATAAGTAGATATGAGGGACTAGTAGTTTGTAAGGTTTCAATGGCTTCCTGAATCGGCTGGATCAATTTGGGTCGATTGACATGAAGCATTGAGGCTTGAGTTAGTGCCCCCAAGGTTTTATGTGTGCTCTGGACAACTATGTCTAGCCTTTCTTTTTGAGCAGACATAGCGAGTTGTTCTTGGAAAAAAAGGTGAGCGCCGTGTGCCTCATCACAGAGGATAGGAAGTTCCGGCCCTATAACCTGTCTTAATTTATGCGCTTCTAAGCCCACCCCTTGATAGCTCGGTTGAGTAAAAGTCGCCAATTCCAGACTTACAGTTCTATCCACTAGTTCCTTGGTTGCTGTCAAATCCGGACCTAAAGGGATCCCCCACTTTGGTTCAATAACAACCGGTGACAACACAGGTTGTCCCCCGCTTAATATCAGCCCATTAATGACAGAAATGTGCGAATTTCTGGCTACCAAAACCTTCCCGCCTCTTCGGTTTAGGCCGAGGATAGCCGCCTCAATTCCTACAGTTGAACCATTGAGTAAAAAAAAGCTTTTACAAGCTCCAAAAAGTTCAGCCGCTAAAGCTTGGGATTCCGCAAGACATTCTTCAGGGTTACGCAAATTATCTAAGCCAGGAACCTCGGTTAAATCACCAAGCAAAAACTTGTTACCTAATATTTTTTTTAATGTTGGGTTCATACCCCGACCTTGCTGGTGGCCAGGTGTATGAAATCCTAATTTATTCTTAGTAATATATTCAGAAATTTTGGAAATCAAAGGAGTGCTCAGCTTACTCCACCACCTAAGGATTTTTTATCACATATTTTATCATAACTTCCTGTAATCTACTAGGAATTATCCTAAATCATACGCTGCAAGTAGGGCAAAATAACTACATCATGCTATTGGAAGGAGAATCAACAAATGTCTGTAAAAATTAAGGCTAGAACTAAGACACCAATAGACACCAAAGCTCTTTCCAAGAAATATAAATGCAATGTGAACCGTCTTATTAAGCTTTGGCAGAATGACCATACAGACTTTGAAATTTCACAAAGACTAGGAATTGATTTGTTTAAAGTCTTACAGGTTAGACAAGAAATCACCTATCTGGCTGAAAGAGCACGTCATCCTCGAACTAACCAAAACCCCCGGGTTTAAACGGGGGCATTTAACACAATAAACTTTTAGATCCATTTCATGGTCCACTTTTAGATTATACATAGATATAGCAGCGTATGTGCTATCAATGTGGGAATAGTACCCTTTTCAGCTTCGCCATAGCCAAAAAATAATCCTCTTTTTCATGAGAATCAACCTGCAATAAACTTTCTTCACATTCCTGACAAATGAAAATCTTTCTTAAGAAGAAACCACTCCGAATCCCTTGTTCCGGTACTTTGTTACACAATGAACAAACGGGAACAATTTTTCGTTCTCTCTGCTTCTCTTTATATTCAACTCCTTTGTCATGATTCGATATATTTCCTAATATTAATTTACCTCCGATAACCGTTTGTTCTTTTATACCTTATTCTTTGCTCTTTGTCTTGGTTCTAATCATTTTGTGTCCGTCGGTTAGTATTTTATGTAAATTATAGATAGGTAAATTGTTTATCTTTGTTATGGAAGTATTACTTTTTTTTTATTTATTATTAACATTCCATAATATATGTGATATCATAATTATAGTAAAGGGATTATTATGATCTCACATTAGTCAAATGTCAAACGTTTGTGTTATTTCCGTAAGGGGGAGAGTACATATGAAGGTAAAAGCTGGGATTAACGGATTTGGAAGAATCGGCAGGATGTGCTTGAGAGCCTCTCTGAACAACCCTAATCTAGAGGTAGTAGCCATCAACGGAACTTCGCCCCCTTCATCATTAGCTCACTTACTTAAGTATGATACTGTACACGGAACTCTAGATGCTGACGTTAGATGGGATGACGATCACTTGATAATTAACGGGAGAGCAATCCGCATCGTTAGCGACCGTAACCCGGCAAATATATACTGGGGAGACTTAGGTGTTGATGTAGTTATAGAATCTACAGGGAAATTCAATTCCGGCCCAGCTTCACGTATTCATCTTGAAAATGGGGCTAAAAAAGTTGTCATTACTGCTCCCGCTAAAGACGAAGATATCACAATAGTTATGGGAGTAAATGAAAATAAATATAATCCTAATATACACCACATTATATCCAACGCCTCTTGCACTACAAACTGTCTAGGTCCAGTGGTGAAGGTGTTGAACGAGAAATTCGGTATTAGCTATGGTTTTATGTCAACGGTTCATGCTTTTACTACTGATCAACGTAGTCTGGACAATAGCCATAAAGATTTACGTCGGGCTAGAGCCTGTAGTCAATCAATAGTACCAACAACTACAGGAGCAGCCAAAGCAATAGGAATTGTTATGCCAGAATTAAAGGGTCGCTTAAACGGAATATCCATTCGAGTTCCCGTACCCGATGTTTCTTTAGTCGACTTAGTAGTAGATTTAAATCGGGAAGTTACAGTAAAGGAGATAAATTCTGCCTTTGCAGAAGCAGCTAACGGCCCTCTGAAGAAATATTTACAATGTTGTAATGAACCTCTAGTATCCTCTGATTTTAAAGGTAATAGCTATTCAGCTATTATTGATACCTTGTCTACTATGGTAATTGGACCAAAGACAGCTAAGATTTTAGCTTGGTATGATAATGAATGGGGTTACGCCTGTCGTGTTATCGACCTAGCTGAATATGTAACTCAACCAATCATTGCTCAGAAGGATTCAAGTGATAAAGAAATGATTCCCACAAAACAAAAAGTGGGATAATATTCAATTCAATCCCATCCTCCAAAATTTTTTGGGGATTCTATCATCAAAGCAGCAGGTTTCAATCCTGCTGCTTTTTGTACAAGAAATTTAATAAATACACTGCATCAGTATGTATATGCAAAAAGACCTGATTCATAAGAATCAGGTCTTTTTTAAATCCTGGCAACGACATACTCTCCCAGGGCCTAACGCCCAAGTACCATCTGCGCTGAGGGAC
>JAPXME010000113.1:0-5916 GCA_033809185.1 Clostridiaceae bacterium | reverse complement strand
TGATTCTAAGGATTCTAATTCCAGCATGGTGCCTTGAGACAGATAGCTCATAATTAAAATCGGAATAACGATTTCATTGGCAGGTAGTCCTAAGATAAAAGCCATCAAAATAAAACCGTCCAGACCAATTAAGTAGGCCAGGGGATTGAGCAGATTAGCGCAATGATTAAGAATACTAAGATCATTAATGGTTATATTGGCCATTAGCCAGATAATTGCTCCGGCAGGTGCTGCAGCTACAATAGCTCTGCCTAAAACAAACAAAGTGCGGTCAAGAATAGAACGGACAATAATCCTGCCAATTTGAGGCTTGCGATAAGGCGGTAGTTCCAAGGTAAAGGAGGAGGGCAAGCCTTTTAAGATAGTCTGGGAGAGGACTCTGGATACAGCCAAAGTGAGGAAAACGCCTAGGATAATCAAAGCCAAAACAGTTAAGCTTGCTCCTATACTAGTAAGCCTTCCCATCCTAGCAGCAATAAAAATAGTAGATAGCGCTATCAAGAGGGGGAAGCGGCCGTTACAGGGTACAAAATTATTAGTAATGATAGCAATCAAGCGTTCTCGAGGTGAATCGATAATCCGACAGGCAATAACCCCGGCGGCGTTACAGCCAAAGCCCATGCACATAGTAAGACTTTGTTTGCCGTGGGCACAGGCTCTTTTAAAGAAATTATCCAAGTTAAAGGCTACTCGAGGTAGGTAGCCTAAATCCTCCAACAAGGTAAAAAGAGGAAAGAAAATGGCCATAGGCGGTAACATTACGGAAACAACCCAGGACAAGGTCTTAAAAACACCCAGAACCAAAATGCCATGGAGCCAAGAGGGGGCGCCCCAGGCCAATAATATTCTGCTGAGTAAATTCTCCAGATAAGCAAAGCCTGTAGCTAATAGTTCAGATGGGTAATTTGCCCCTTTTATGGTCAGCCAGAACACTATCCCCAGCAGAGCCAGCATACAGGGAATACCTAGGGCTTTGGAAGTAAGGATTCGGTCAAGCTTTCTGTCAAAGGCATTGTATTGTTGGTCAGTATGACTAACTGTCTCAGTTGTGATGTCCTCGGCTGTGACCACTATGCTTTCTACCAGTTGATCGATAATATTGCTGCTTGATGGGTCTTCTGTAAATGCAGACTGCAATTTCTCTAATTCGACCATTAATTCTGTATTGAGACTAAAGTCAAAATCGATATGTTCCTTAACAGTTTCGAAGAAAGATTTGTCTTCATCCAAAAACCTTAAGGCTAGCCAACGAGTATTGATCTGGGAGGAATTTTCCTTAATTAGTTTGTTCAGTAGCGGTATTAATTGAGATAAGGCTTCCTCAATTGCCGGTGGATAAGTCAGACGAAGAGGCCTCGTGGAGGTTTTACCAGTGGCTACTTGTAAGATGGCTTCCTTAAGCTCTGTAAGGCCAACGCCATCCCTGGCATTAGTGCCTACCACGGGAACACCTAATCTAGCGGAGAGCTTTGCTAGATCGATGCTAATTTTCTTCCGTTTTGCCTCATCTAAGAGATTAACGCAAACTACGACTTTATCAGTTATCTCCAAGATTTGCAGGGCCAGATTAAGATTTCTCTCCAGACAGGTTGCGTCTAGTACTACTACAGTGGCGTCGGGCTGGCCAAAGCAGATAAAATCCCGGGCCACCCCCTCTTCAACAGAGTTGGCAAATAGGGAGTAGGTGCCTGGCAAATCTACTAGGACAAAGTTATTTTCTTTATACCGATAGCTACCTTGAGCATTAGTAACTGTTTTGCCCGGCCAGTTGCCAGTATGTTGTTTTAGTCCTGTGAGGCTGTTAAAGACAGTACTTTTGCCAGTATTAGGGTTTC
Source organism: Clostridiaceae bacterium (assembly GCA_033809185.1). Taxonomy (GTDB): domain Bacteria; phylum Bacillota; class Peptococcia; order DRI-13; family JAPXME01; genus JAPXME01. Next base: position 4,081 of record JAPXME010000113.1, on the reverse strand, counting down.
CAGCCAAGGCAATAATTAGATCCTTGGAGTCATAATCTTTGATGATAGTATTCTTTAATGAACCTAGTCTGGTAGACTGGTATGTAAGTCCCATTAAGGCTCGCTCCTTTTAAGTTAGCAAATCTCCACGATAATATTGGCGGCTTCTTCTGAGCGTAGAGCAATAACTGCGCCGCGGACCTGATAAGCAGTAGGATCTCCAGAAGGACTTCTTTGTAAGGCTTCCACCAGGGTATTTCTAATGAAGCCTAAGTCAAGCATTCTTCTGCGGGTGCTTTCCGCCGCAGTTAAATTAAAAATTCTGCCTATGCTCCCAATAGGCAGCAAGTGGAGGGGCATTAATTTGCAGTCCATTATATATTCACTCCTTTACTAGTCCCCAATATTAACTCTTCGTCTAGCGCGAAGGGTATGAGCACTTAGGCACACCTAAGTATAGGTTCGGTTCACAAAGTTTCCCACCTATAACTTTTTCTCATAGTACAATATGAGGCTCAGGGGTTATTGGTGCAATATTATAAGGAATGATTACAGATCTCCGTTAGGTTATTGACCTTAGTACCCCGAGAAAGGTATCATAATGAGCATACAACAGAGAATATTCTTTCATTAGAACTGTAAATCATATATAAGGAGATTAAGTACATGAAGTTATCTACTAAAAAAATGGTTTTAGCAGGACTATTCCTTGCTCTTGGTCTTGTCTTACCCTTTTTGACAGGTCAAATCCCCAGTGTGGGTAGTCGGTTGTTACCGATGCATATTCCAGTGCTTCTTTGTGGCTTTGTCTGCGGTTGGCCTTATGGTCTCTTAATTGGCTTTGTGACACCGCTATTGAGAAGTGTGCTTTTCGGATCGCCGCCGATGATTCCTATAGCGGTAGCTATGGCTTTTGAATTAGCTGCTTATGGTCTCCTTACCGGAGTCATATTTAAACTATTTTCCAGAAAAAATAGCGCTATTTTACCTTCCTTGCTAATAGCTATGTTTGGTGGCCGGATAATCTGGGGGGTTGCTAGCATTTTCATCTTTGGCCTGCAAGGCTCAAGCTTTACTTGGGTGCTTTTCCTCAGTGGGGCATTCATAAATGCACTTCCAGGAATCATTATCCAGATTATTGTGATACCATTAGTGATTTTGAGTTTAAGAAAGGCCAAATTTATTGAGAATGAATAAACTTAAGGCAATATTCAAGGAAATTGATAAGCTGTTAGCAGTTAAGGAACTAGTATTGGTAGCCATTGACGGCAAAAGCGGTGCCGGAAAAAGCACTTTAGCTTTGCAGCTTAGTGAGGCTTACGCTTGTAATATCCTGCCGCTGGATCATTTCTTTCTGCCCTCTTGGTTAAGAACTGTAGATCGCCTGCGGGAAGTCGGTGGAAACGTGGATTACCAGCGTTTTAAGGAGGAAGTAATAGCAGGGTTAAAAAGGGGCGGCCAATTTAGCTATCGACCCTATGATTGTCAAGTGGATCAATTTGGGCCGGAAATTGTGGTCCAAGCTAAGAAATTGAACATAATTGAAGGGGTTTACAGTATGCATCCCATCTTAATAGCTGCCTATGATTTGAAAATATTTATGGATATAAGTGCTGAGGAGCAAGAAAAGCGGATTTTACAAAGAGATGGGCCTTGTAAGTTAGGGAGATTTCTTAATGAATGGATTCCCTTAGAAAATCGCTATTTTAGAGAAATGAAAATAGCCGAGCAATGTGATATTATCATAGATAATTTTTAGTTATTTATAAGCAACAGAGGTGACACAGAAAAATGTCGATTGAAAAGGTTAGAGCTTATTTCGATCAATGGGACATGGCAGATAAGATTATGGAGTTTGATGTGTCTAGTGCCACGGTGGAATTGGCGGCCCAGGCATTGAATTGTGAAGGTAAGCGAATTGCAAAAACCTTATCCTTTAGAGTGAAAGATAAAGGTATTCTGATTGTGATGGCTGGAGATGCCAAAGTAGATAATGCCAAATTCAAAGCCCAATTCGGCGTGAAGGCCAAAATGCTCTCGCCGGAAGAAACCTTGGCTGAAGTTGGACATGCTGTCGGTGGTGTCTGTCCCTTTGCTGTAAATGAAGGAGTAGCAATCTATCTTGATGAGTCCTTAAAGAGATTTGATACGGTTTTCCCGGCCTGTGGTAGTAGTAATAGTGCTATTGAACTAACTATTCCGGAGTTGGAGCAATATACGGGTTTTCAAGAATGGGTTAATGTAAGTAAAGGATGGGAGGAAGATGTTATTCATTGAGGTGAAGTAAATGAATGGCAATGCAGAACTGCTAAATTTTATCTACCAAAACTCCCAAATGGGTGTCACAACTCTAAAACAATTACTCGACATCACCAAGGATGAGGTATTTGCATAAGTTAACTCTATACCGGGTTAAACTAAGCCTAAAGCGATGCGGTGAGGTGTTTTTATGGCTGTGGCACATAAATCTGTAATCTCCTTTGGCTTAGTGGCTATTCCTATTGCTATGTACACGGCAACCCAGGATAATGATATCCGTTTTAACCAGCTACATAAGGAAGACCAGCAGCGGATAAGGTACAAAAAGGTTTGCGGCCATTGTAATAAGGAGGTAACTGCCAAAGATATAATCAAAGGCTATCAATATGATCCAGATCATTATGTAGTTGTTACCGATGAAGAAATTGAGAAGATCAAAACTGAAAAGGATAAATCCATCCAGATCCTGCACTTTGCCCAACTGAAAGAGATATCTCCGATTTACTATAATAAAACCTACTATACAGTTCCTGAAGTAGGTGGGGAAAAGGCTTTTGAGCTTCTGCGAGCTGCCCTCTTGGCCGAAGGAAAGGTTGCCATCGGGAAAACTGTTCTAGGCTCCAAGGAAACTCTACTGGCTATAATTCCCCGGGAAGACGGCTTGCTGCTTACGACAATGTACTACGAAGAAGACATTAAGGATCTGCCGAAAAGCTATCAGAAACCGGAGGCGACAGAAGCTGAGCTTAAGCTGGCTACTACACTTATCCAATCTATGGATACTCCTTTTGATCCGGCGGCCTATCACGATGAGTATCAGCAGAGATTACGGGAATTAATCGAAGCCAAAATAGCTGGCAAGGAGATCGTGGCTCCGCAAGCGGAGGGGCCTAATAATGTGGTGGATTTGATGGATGCCTTAAAAGCCAGTATCGAGAAAAACAAATCCAAGAAAGAAGTAAAGCAGGATACTAAAGCAAAACGGGGTCGAAAAACCAAAGGGGCTTAGTGGATATTTTCATTACAAAAAGCCGGCTATAATTCCCATATATAGCCGGCTTATTCTTATAGTTAGGAATTAAAATCCTAATGCAGTTATGTACTATATTGGATCACTATATTGGATGGCTCGAATTTAGTCTTAAATGTCCGAAATTTGTGTATGAGCGGTTACCAACCAAAAGGTTTAATAGAGCATTTTGCTTTTTGTAAGGATTTTTGTGGTAAACTAATTAAAAGGCAAGAAATTTAGTGATTTTGCGAGGTTGCTATGAAGAAAAATAAGCATATTCTGGTGATCGGAGGAGGGGCAGCCGGAATGTTGGCTGCAATTTCCGCTAAGCGCCTAGGTGTAACGGTAACTATTCTGGAGAAAAACCCACGGGTGGGAAAGAAAATCCTAGCTACTGGTAATGGCCGTTGCAACTTTACGAATGTGAATGCTGATATAACTTGCTTTAGCGGAGAGAATCCTCAATTTGCTCAAGACGCTCTAAAGACTTTTACAGTAGAAGATACTTTGCGTTTTTTTAGTGAATTAGGTATTCAACCAAAGGTCGAGGAGCAGGGCAAGGTTTTCCCTATGTCCGATCAGGCTTCGAGCATATTAGATGTTTTGCTTTATGAACTGCAAGATTTAGGAGTAAATATTGTCACAGAGGCTAATGTTGTAGACCTTACCAAAAAGCAGGATAGGTTTGTAATCAGTTTAGAAAATGGTCAGCAATATAAGGGTGATAGTGTTATTATTGCTACCGGAGGTAAGGCTTTGCCCTCCAGTGGCTCTGACGGTAAAGCTTATGATTTGGTTACTAAGCTCGGTCATACGAGAACAGATATTTTC
>JAPXME010000112.1:0-6043 GCA_033809185.1 Clostridiaceae bacterium | reverse complement strand
CTTTAACCGCTTTCGCACCAGGATCCTTCATTGCTGTTCATAATAAAGATAAAAAGGTGACAGGTATTGATCATTTACCTGCCACCCCAACATTTGACATAGAGCCTTATTTAAAATAGTAATTATTCGTCTTAAATTTTAAGGCGGGATTTCTTTTACCATTCAGGCGCAAGAAATGACCGTTCATGCCGAAAACCCGGTCACTTGTACTATTACGAAGGAATTTGTCATTAAACAATGGAATGATAGATACAAAGTAAAAAGGCTAGCTTACCCAACGACAAGATGTAAGTTGTAGATTTCTACATATAGGCAGATGAAGGGGGTATAAATGAATTGAAACAATATACTCCACGTGATTATTCAATTCATGGCTTAGGACAAAAAGTAGGGGCCTGGCTAGCTGAACATACAGACCAGCCGGAGAAAGGTCCCATATATGCTTATGGGGCTGAGGTTGCCCTTGGAGCTGTAGTTAAAATTATTGTCGCTGGGACTTTAGCTGTTATTTTAGGAATTTTGCCAATTATCGCACTATTAATAATCGCAACAGGCGTATTGCGCGTGGTTGTAGGAGGAGCCCATTGTACTGCATATTACCGCTGTTTGATCTATAGTTTGATTTCCTTTTTTGGATTAGGGCTTTTGCTCAAGCACTACCTGCCTTATCTGACTAGTCTTAGTAGTGGAGTATTAATCTTACCGCTATTGGCTTGCCTTATTATAAATCTCCGTTGGGCTCCTTGTCCTCCAGAGAACAGGCCTCTTAGGAATGAGGCTGAGGGAAAAAGCAAAAAAAGGTTGGCGATACTAATTTGCCTGGTACTCTCCGTAGTGCTATTACTGGCCGGAACGAGCCATTGGTGGGTTTGGGTAGTATTATTGGGAATGTTGTCTGAAGCAGTGACTATCACACCTTGGGGAATATGGTTTGTTAACGGCTGTGATAGATTATTAGCAGGTAATATTAAGAGAAAGGAGGCGGAATTGCATGGCTAAATTAAGCAGAATTCTAACAAGTTCCCTAGCTGGACTCTTTGTTGCAATTGCTATGATCGGGATCAGACCAATGAGCTTTGTCTGGTATTATCAACCGGAAGCCCCTGAAGAATTGATGAGAAAGTAGGCGAAAATTAGAATATTAGCAGGAAAATGTAATCTCAATATGGAATTTATGGTAGAGAATATCCAAAGAAACGGAAGTGATAACCGTGGACAGGATCCCTTTTCTACCATTTTTTTTGCAGTCCTTTCCGGAGAGCACAATTTTTTTAGCCTTGGGACTACAATGGACAGGTGTAGAAGTTAAACTAAAAAAAATATTACCATTAGCCCTCGTAACTACAGGATTTTCTTATTTAGTTAGAGCCTTACCTATCGTTTATGGTGTACATTCTGTTATTCAGTTATTTTTTATGGTTATTTTAGTTTATCTCTTTTTAAAACTTAATTGGCGGACTAGTATCGTAGCTATACTGATAGGCGGATTTGCCGTTGCGTTTGCCGAGGGACTGATCGATCCAGTTATATTGCATTTACTAAATATAGAAATGTCAGTATTATTAGCAGAACCTTGGCTAAGAGTCTTAGTCCCCCTGCCTCATATGACGCTATTAGCTCTACTTGCAGTGCTAAGTAAGCGCAAAGGCTGGGTCCTGGTGAAGTTGCCTTACGAGATTCAAGAGAGGCCAAAGGCATCTTTTCTCTTTATTATTGTGCTTTTTCAAGCTCTCTTAATTCTTTTATTAAATGCAGCTTTTTATGCATATCGTTCCGGGAATTTTCTTTCCATGAAGTTAGACCATTTATATGGCATTGTTAATGTTATATTGGTAACGATTTCAATCACCACAATATTCATTGCCAATAGATTGCTGAAGCTTACTAAGCAAGAGATAATACTGGAGGAACAAGGGAAACAGATGGAGGCCTTGCAGGAGCCATACCTGGCTGTACGTACTCAAAGGCATGATTTCCTGAATCATGTTACCGCCCTTTATGGCATGCTGAAAACAAACAAATTTTCTGCGGCCCAAGAGTATATGGAATCGCTTTATAGTGAAGTAAAGAATAGTAACACTATGATGAATATTGGTATACCGGCTCTTAGTGGGTTGTTGCATACTAAGTCAGGTATTGCCTGGCAGCGTGATATAGAATTTAGGCTTGATGTTGATTATGATTTTCATACAATACCTCTTGATCCGGTAGATCTAACAGGTATAGTTGGTAATCTGATTGATAATGCTCTGGAGGCTGTCCCGGAAGAAGGGGAGGTTCAAAAATTAGTAAAGGTAGAGCTTTTACATCTCCAATGGGAGAATACATTCTATGTTAATGTTATCAACACAGCTAATAAACCGGCCCAAGATACTCTGGAAAAATTACTGCGTCCTGGTTATTCCACCAAGGATAAACATTCGGGAATTGGCTTAAGTTCTGTTCAGCACATTGTCAAAAAATACGGTGGAGAGATTCTCTTAGATTATGACCAAGAAGAGAGTCTATTCAAGGTGCAGGTAAAGATACCTTCTGAACCCGTATAAGGGAAAGGATATGACCAAATGTTAAAAGTACTTCTTGCTGACGATGAACCGGGGATTCTATCCCTGCTAGAAGGTATTATCTCAAGTATAAGTGAACTAAAAATTGTGGCTAAAGCACAATCTATAGAGGAAGCCCGGAACTGCTTTATGGAAACGGAACCGGATATTGTGATCCTGGATATTCAGTTTCCGGATGGTTCAGGGGTGGAATTAGCCCGGGAGTTTACTAAGCTTGATCCGGAGATAGATATAGTATTTGTTACTGCTCATCCGGGATTTACTTTAGAGGCTTTTGAACTTTATTCCTATGACTACATTTTAAAACCGGTTGATGAAAGTAGAGTCTGCCGGACAATTATGCAGATTAAGAGGGAACGGGAGAACCTACCGGAGTCATCTCTGGTCTATGATAATGCTTTAATAGAGAGGAATATCAAGTTTGGGATAAGGGTTGAAAATGAAATACTCTTACTCGATTCGCAAGATATCCTCTATATTGAGAGGTTAGGAAAAAGTGTACTTATCCATACATTGGATAAGGTTATAGAAACAAAGGAAACATTAATTAACTTGGAAAATAAACTAAGAGGTCAATTCTTCCGTTCTCACAGGGCCTGTCTGGTGAATATCAATAAGATCGAAAAAATTGTCTTATGGAGTGAGAATGCTTACCAGATTAAATTCAAACAGAGTACGAAGGAGGCCTTCCTCAGCCGCCGTAGGTCCGGTGAATTACTGCAATTATTTGAAATTATCGGTTAGCCAAAGTTTTTTCCAACTAAATTTTGTGCAAACTGTGTGATCCCGCTACCACATAATGTAGCGGGTCTTTTTGTATTTTGCCAAATCAACGACCATTCGAACCTCAAATTCGACCGTTTATGCCAAGATTCATGTCTTTGGTGTTAAAACGCACTAAAAGTCGAAAAAAGCAGGTATGATGATTATAAGGCATAACATGGTGAAGGAGTTGAAAGAGGAAATGGGCGTAACGAAGGATACTAGACTAACAAGGTTTATTACTCCTAAAAAGGCAAGAAAAATTAGGCAGACTTCTTTTTTCAGTAAGGGTCCTATACCGGCCAGTGCAATTATAGATAAGCAGAAAATATATAAATTAATATCAGAGAAGTATGACATTCGGAAAGCTTCCTACGCGGAGCTATGCGATATGACCAAAGCCTTGTATGATTATGGCATAATTACTAGTGGAGAACGGGCTTTAATTCTTTTTAATCCTGAATTATATCCACCTGAATTTATTAGGCTTAACTATCCTAATTATCGCTACTTTCTTCTGGAGACTGATGATAACGGGAGAAGAGATTGGCTACAAGAGTTTGAGGCCAGAATAGAAAAGAATTATGCTGAGGGGAATTCCAATAGTGCCAAATACCGGGAGAGATTATTGGAAATTCTGAAGAGGTTGGAGCGGAAAAATCATTTGTAAAATTAGGCAGTGAATGGTATCCTATAAGTGTGATCCGGTTAAAGGGGAGTAACTGCCTTTCTTATAAAAGGTGATAAAAGTCAACAACCGGCGGTATCTGACTGCCTGGCTTTATCCTTTGCAATGCAAAGAGTAAGACCTTTAGCGATATTTTATCTCAGTTTAGGATAAAATTTTGCTAAAGGTCTTTCTTACTAAATAGGGCTTTAAAATGTAAAAGGGTAAACAATAGAAGAGAGTAGTTTTAATAGGGGTGTGAAGCTATGAACAAAAGGATGTTTTTTCTTAAAACTAAGGAGGAAGTAGTTCAAGAACTTTCTGTAGATCCTAGCCAGGGCTTAAGCAGCGAAGAGGCGCAGCGCAGATTGGAAAGGTATGGCCCCAACAAGTTAAGAGAGAAACCGAAGAAAAGTGTGTTCGCTCTTTTTTTGGCCCAGCTAAAGGATATGCTGATCTATGTATTATTAGGGGCTACAGTAATTACCTTTGCGATTGGCGAATATGTGGATGCAATCATTATTCTTTTAGTGGTTATCCTGAATGCCATAATCGGTGTTGTCCAAGAGTATAAGGCGGGAAAAGCCATTGAAGCATTGCAAAAAATGACTACTCCCCAAACTTTAGTTAGGCGGGATGGAGAGATTATTGAGATTAATTCCGAGGAGCTTGTCCCTGGTGATATTGTGATAATTGATGCGGGTAGGTACATACCGGCGGATTTACGTTTACTGGAAAGTGCGAACTTACAAATTGAGGAGTCTGCTCTGACAGGGGAATCTGTTCCTTCTGATAAGAATGAAAAAGCCATCATAGAGGATCCCAAGACTGCCTTAGGAGATTTGGCTAATATGGCTTTCTTATCCACCTTGGCCACTTATGGTCGGGGTGAAGGTGTAGTAGTGGCTACAGGAATGTATACTGAAGTGGGTAAAATCGCCCGTATCCTCGATGAAGACCATGAAGAGATGACACCCCTGCAAAAAAGATTAGATGAACTAGGCCGGATTCTGGGCTTTCTAGCAATTGGGATCTGTGCTGTAATTTTTATCATTGCCTTATTCCAGAAACGTGATTTATTTGAAATGTTCTTGACGGCTATCAGTCTGGCGGTAGCAGCCATTCCTGAAGGATTAGCAGCCATTGTAGCTATAGTTTTGGCTCTAGGTGTAACACGGATGTCCAAGATTAATGCTATCGTAAAAAAATTGCCTGCCGTAGAAACATTAGGTTCGGTGAATATCATCTGTTCGGATAAAACGGGTACTCTGACCCAGAATAAAATGACGGTAGTACAGCACTATACATATAATCGACTTAAGGAATTGCCGGATACGGAACAGAATTTATCGGCAACCGTTGATGAAGAAGAGCTAATTAAAACTCTAGTTTTGTGTTCTGATGCTACTTATGAAAACGGGGTCGGGACCGGGGATCCTACGGAAATTGCCTTGGTGGCCTTGGGTCAGCGTTACAATATGCCTAGCAAGGAACTGAATGGGCGGCATAAAAGGGTGACGGAAAAACCTTTTGATTCTGAGCGTAAGCTAATGTCCACGCTGAATATTGAAGGTGATGGCTACCGCATTCATACAAAAGGTGCCATAGATAATATCTTGAAAATCTGTACTAAAGCCTTAGTTAATGGGGAAGTTATCCCTCTGACTGAGGAAATGAAGGCTAGCTACCTGGGCATTGCTGAAGATATGTCGGATCAAGCTTTAAGGGTCTTAGGGGCGGCTTATAAGGATACGGAAGAAATAATAGACCCTGAAGAGATGGAAAAGAATTTAACTATCCTTGGCTTGGTAGGAATGATCGATCCTCCTCGGGTGGAGGTAAAGGATTCTATCCAAATAGCCAAACAGGCTGGCATTACACCGATTATGATTACAGGAGATCACCGTAATACGGCAGTGGCTATAGCTAAAGAGTTGGGTATTGCCGAAACTATAGAACAAAGCCTGACTGGTGTTGAAATAGATGACCTATCTGAGGAAGAATTTGCTGCCAGAATTAATGATTATCGGGTTTTTGCCAGAGTCTCACC
>JAPXME010000111.1:4695-6092 GCA_033809185.1 Clostridiaceae bacterium | reverse complement strand
CTCTGTTGCCTATCTTCCGTTCTATCTCTAAAATCTCTATTTCGCTAGTTAGAATCTCGATCAGCTTTTCCAGCCGCTCCTGAATATCAATAGCCTCTAAAAGTTTCTGCTTCTCAGGGATCTTAAGGGCCAAATGACCAGCGATCAAATCGGCCAGACGTTGTGGTTCATCTATTGTGGCGATATTCACTAGAGCCTCGGCAGGAATCTTTTTATTTAATTTAATATATTGTTCAAAAAGGTTGGTCAAATAACGAGTTCTAGCAATCATTTCAGGGCTTTCATCGACTGATTCAGCAAAGACCTGCACCTTAACTTGGAAAAACTTATCGGTATCAAGATATTTGATAATCTTTGCCCTTTTTATGCCCTCTACTAATACACGTGTAGTACCACCCGGTAATTTCAAGAGTTGCCTGATTTCAGCAATGCAACCAACCTTATAAATAGCATCAGGATTTGGTTCTTCAATTTCAGGATCTATTTGAGTGGCCAGCAATATTCTTCGATCATTATTTAGCATAGCTTCTTCTAGAGCTGCAACAGACATATCGCGACCTATATCAAGATTAATAACCATATATGGAAATACTAAAACTCCCCTTAGGGGAAGCAAAGGTAATACTTGTTCGTTGTTTGCTTGTCCCACAGTTGACACCTCCGAAAAGTCTACATCTATGTTACGTAATTATTACCAAGCTCATGAAAAGAGTTTACCATATCGGATAAATGCTAGCAAATATTGCATTTTTAATAAAGAGAGCCGCCAAAAGCGGCTTTGATACTTCATATTTAAGCCATCTTTACTTGTTCCAGATGTACATTTTTTTCTATGATAGCCTGGTCTAAAACCTCTCTTACCGTATCCACTGGAATTACTTCTATATCTTTCAAATCATTAAAGGTGCTCTGCCAATTCTCTCTAGGAATCAATACCCTAGTAGCTCCGGCCAGGCGCGCAGCTTCAACCTTGGCTGTTACTCCTCCCACGGGTTTAACCATACCTCTGATCGAAACCTCTCCGGTCATGGCTATCTTATTATCCACTGGTTTATTAGTTATTGCAGAGTAGATACCTGTAGCAATAGCAATCCCGGCCGATGGCCCGTCGGCAGGAATGCCTCCAGGGAAATTAAGATGTAAATCGTAATCACGACAGTCCAAATCAACGGTATGGCGTAATACGGTTAAAACATTTTCTACTGAGCTCTTAGCCATACTCTTGCGTTTTACTACATGACCGCCCATCCCTTGCATTTCCTCTTCTTCTACAATACCAGTGATGATAATCCTGCCTTCACCGGTTTTTGACGGTATGGCACATACTTCAATTTCCATCAACATGCCCATATTCGGTCCGTAGACTGCTAAACCAGATACTTGCCCTACTTGAGGTG
>JAPXME010000111.1:0-4685 GCA_033809185.1 Clostridiaceae bacterium | reverse complement strand
GTTGGGGGAATCATTCTTTCCGGTCGGGGTGAATAATGGCCGCAGTTAACAACCCATTCTATATGACCAGCCTTAATGGTTTTATCAGCTTCCATAGAAGCTAACCCGGCAGCAATTTGAATTATATTGACTGCCTCCCTGCCATTAGTGGCGTACTGTTTCAGGATATTTAAGGCTTCTGGTAGAATTGGCATATTGATTTTCTGAGCTGCATTTTCACCGATTTTATATATCTCATCAGGTAGAAGCCCACGGAAAAAGATCTCTACACAGCGGGAACGGATAGCTGGAGGTATTTCTTGTGGCATCCTGGTTGTTGCTGCAATCAAACGAAAATCAGCTGGCAACCCCTTTTGAAATATATCATGAATATGTGAAGGGATATTAGGATCATCTGGAGAATAATAGGTGCTTTCTAGAATCACTTTACGATCCTCCAGTACTTTCAGCAACTTATTGATCTGTATTGGATGTAGTTCTCCAATTTCATCAATAAAAAGAATCCCACCATGGGCTTTTGTAACGGCACCTGGTTTTGGTTGGGGAATACCAGCAATCCCCATAGCTCCTGCTCCTTGATAGATAGGATCATGTACCGAGCCAATCAGAGGATCTGCTATACCCCGTTCATCAAAGCGTGAGGTGGCACCGTCTATTTCTATGAATTTGGCGTTCTTTTTAAAAGGTGATAACGGATTCTGACGGGCTTCTTCTAAAACCAATCTAGCGGCAGCAGTTTTACCTACCCCCGGAGGTCCATAAATTATAATATGTTGGGGATTAGGACCACACAAAGCTGCCTTTAAGGCTTTAATCCCTTCCTTTTGCCCAATTATTTCTTGAAACATATTAGGCCTAGTTCTTTCTGCTAAAGGTTGGGTTAATTTAATCGAACGCAATTTCGCTAATTTATCCATCTCTTTATGAGATTCTTTTTGTACAGCGGTTTTGGACCCTTGTTGACCTCGTAAGAGATTAAGAAAATACAAGCCCATTACAATAACGAAAAAAATCTGGATATAACTGAATATACTAAATTGGGATAAGCCCACTTCCAACCACCCTTTCACAATCCATTTACTGATAATATTATGACCGTGGCTAGATGCTTTTATCCTTATAAACATGTGCCGTAAACTTCCTGGTTTAACAAATAATTAGCCGTAATTAAGTTGCCGTAGCTACACATATTAATCATGAGCCGTAAAATATGAAAGGGGTGTTTTCCTTGGCTAGTCGTCGAAGTATTATGTCAGATTCACTGAAGATGGAGATAGCAAAGGAATTAGGCTTCTTCAGCCCTCAAGTGGCCCGTGGTGACTTTGGCGATGTAAGTTCTCGGAACTGCGGTAATATGGTTCGTACAGCTATAGAGATTGCTGAACGGAGCATCCAGAGGGATTTTCAGGGGCATTAATCCCAAGTAGTATTAGAACAGCTCAATAAAAAATTAAGGGGACTGTCTTTTCAGGCAGTCCCCTTAATATTGCTTAAGCTGATTCTTCTTTTTTCTTTTTAGGCTTATCGGTAGACGTAACAACAATCGGCTCTTCATTATTCTGAACAGTTTCCTTGGTGACAATACACTGCTTAATATCGGTGCGTGACGGGATCTCATACATAACATCCCGCATGATGTTTTCTACAATAGCCCTTAATCCCCGAGCACCTGTATTACGTTTAATAGCCTCATTGGCAATAGCCTGGAGGGCCTCAGCCTTAAATTCCAGGTTAACATTATCCATTTCGAAAATCTTTGTATACTGCTTGACTAAAGCATTCTTAGGCTCAGTAAGGATTCTGATCAAAGCATTCTCATCCAAAGCAGACAAGGTTACGATAACTGGCAAACGTCCAACAAATTCAGGGATCAACCCGTATTTGATTAGATCTCCGGGTAGTATTTGCTTTAAGATATTGCTGTGATCTGTATCATGCTTGCTCCGTACTTCAGCTCCAAAACCCATAACCTTTTGACCTATACGGTTTTGGATAATCTTATCTATCCCTTCAAAGGCACCACCACAGATAAAGAGAATGTTGGTAGTATCTAGCTGAATAAATTCCTGATGTGGATGCTTCCTACCGCCTTGAGGAGGAACGCTGGCCACTGTACCCTCGAGGATTTTCAGTAAGGCCTGCTGTACTCCCTCTCCCGATACATCACGGGTAATAGAGGGATTCTCTGATTTACGGGCAATTTTATCAATCTCATCAATATAGACAATACCCTTTTCGGCCTTTTCCACGTCATAATCTGCCGCCTGGATAAGCTTTAAGAGGATATTTTCCACGTCCTCACCAACATAGCCGGCTTCTGTTAAGGAAGTGGCATCTGCAATGGCAAAAGGCACATTTAATATCCGAGCCAAAGTCTGAGCCAGTAATGTCTTACCACTTCCAGTAGGCCCTAACATGATGATATTACTTTTTTGTAATTCAACATCATCAATCTTGGAGCCTAGATTGATCCTCTTGTAGTGGTTATAAACTGCAACAGCTAAGGCCTTTTTAGCGTCCTCTTGATCAATGACATACTGATCCAAGATAGCTTTAATATCCTTAGGTTTTGGTATTTCCCCTAATTCTAAGCCCTCTTCATCGGCAAGTTCTTCTTCAATTATCTCATTACATAGCTCTATACATTCATCGCAAATGTATACACCAGGGCCAGCTACCAGCTTTTTGACTTGTTCTTGTAGCTTACCACAAAAGGAACACTTTAATTGTCCTTTATCATCCCCAAATTTGTACATGGTGTCACCTCTTCACTACTTAGTTTTTGGTGTCTGGGGTATTCTAACCAATAAATCGTCGATTATGCCGTACTCTTTGGCTTCTTCAGCATCCATAAAATAATCTCTTTCCATGTCATTCTTTACTTTTTCTAGGGACTGCCCAGTATTCTCGGCGAAAATCTTACTCATTTTATCTTTAATGTGTAAAATTCTCTTGGCATGAATTTCAATATCAGTAGCCTGACCTTGGGCACCACCTGAAGGCTGATGAATCATAACCTCAGCATTAGGTAAGGCGAACCGTTTCCCTTTAGTACCGGCTGATAATAAGAAAGCACCCATAGATGCTGCTAAACCGACGCAGATAGTAGAAACGTCAGCTCGGATATATTGCATAGTATCATAAATAGCCATACCTGCAGAGATTGAACCGCCGGGGCTGTTAATATATAGAGAAATATCTTTATCCGGATCTTCCGCATAAAGGAATAATAACTGTGCTACGACCAGATTAGCAACATGATCATCAATAGCACTGCCCAGGAAAATTATCCTGTCCTTTAGCAGTCTGGAATAGATATCATAAGCTCTCTCCCCGCGGTTAGTTTGTTCTACAACCATTGGAATAAGAGTTGACATTTGTGGTGTAATAAACTCCTTGGACATAGTCTTCTCCTCCTTATCGAGAACAGGTAATAGAAATAAGAACATCTAAAATAACCAGTATGGTATAAAATAAGGCGAAAAAACGCCTTATTTATAGATAGTAATTTCGTTTAAATTATGCAGATTTAAGCTGTTCGGTTCTTCTACTCGGCTGGGCTTTCTTCGACATTCTCTGTCTTTTCTACAATCTTATCAGTAATTTTGGCCTCCTTAATAATAAGGTCTACAGCTTTCTCCATCATTATACCAAATTCCAAGGTTGAAATTTGATCTTGTTTTTCCAAAGTCTCACGTAATTTGTCAGCTTCTTGATTATATATTTCAGCCATCTTAGCTATTTCTTTGTCAATGTCTTCAGCCTCAGCCTTGATTCCTTCAGCCTTGACAATCGCCTCTAATACTAAGTCTGCCTTGACTGATTCCTCTGCGCTTTGGCGGTAATTTTCTTGTAAGGAATTAATATCAGTATTTGTGATTTGGAGATAGTAATCAAAAGGAATTCCCTGTTGCTCAATTCTAAAAGCCATTTCGTTGATCATCCGGTTAGTTCTATTTACTACCATGGATTCAGGCAATTCAACTTCGGTATTCTCCGCTGCTTTCTTAATAGCAGCTTCACGCAGTTCATTCTCTTCTCTTTGCTTATTTGCTTCCCTTAGCTTATTCTCTACATCGCTTCTTAATTCCTGCAAGGTCTCAAATTCTGAGACATCTTTTGCAAATTCGTCATCAAGAGGAGAATATTCCTTACGTTTGATTTCTTTTACAGTAACAGTAAAGATAGCATCCTTACCGGCTAATTCCTCAGCATGATACTCTGTGGGGAATTGAACTTTGACTTCAACAGTTTGATCTTTGGCTGCACCAATAAGCTGATCCTCAAAGCCAGGAATAAAGGTATTAGAACCTAATTCCAGCATATAGTTTTGAGCTGTTCCGCCTTCAAAGGCTTCACCATCAACGGTGCCTACATAATCTATGCCAACTATATCACCGTTTTCTGCTGGTCCATCAACAACAACGAGTTTAGCATAACGCTCTCTCATTTTTTCAATCTCAGCATCAACGTCTTCAGTTGTTACTTCGGTAATTATTCTTTCCAATTCTAAGCCTTTATACTGGCCTAAAGTAATTTCCGGTTTAATTTCAAAGATCGCCTTGAATTTCACTGGTTTGTCTTCTTCTACCTCTAGAACTTCATATTCCGGCTCACTAACACAAGTATATTCATCTTTTAATTCATCCAAGGCTTGGGCAAAAGCCTTAGGAACCGCATCTTGT
>JAPXME010000110.1:0-6231 GCA_033809185.1 Clostridiaceae bacterium | reverse complement strand
GAGTGTGAGTTGATGAATTTTCAGGAAATTATTTTGACCTTAAACCGGTTCTGGGGTCAGCATGGTTGTATTATCTTACAGCCTTATGATGTAGAAAAGGGAGCCGGAACAATGAATCCGGCTACATTTCTTCGGGCGCTGGGCCCAGAGCCATGGAATGTGGCTTATGTAGAACCGTCCCGACGACCTACTGACGGACGCTATGGGGAGAATCCTAATCGCTTACAGCACTATTTTCAATACCAAGTAATCTTGAAACCTTCACCAGACAATATCCAGGAGCTATACTTAGAGAGCCTGAAAGCCCTGGGAATTGACCCACTCAAGCATGATATTAGATTTGTAGAAGATAACTGGGAGTCACCTACATTAGGCGCCTGGGGCTTAGGCTGGGAAGTGTGGTTAGATGGTATGGAAATCACTCAATTCACATATTTTCAGCAATGTGGCGGCCTGGATTGTAAGCCGGTTAGTGGTGAGATTACTTATGGACTGGAACGACTGGCTATGTTTATTCAGGAGAAGGAAAGTGTTTTTGATATCGAATGGGTGGATGGCATAAGTTATCACGATGTCTACCATCAGAATGAAGTCGATTATTCTCACTATAACTTCAGTGTAGCCGATACTGAAATGCTTTTTAACTTTTTTGATGCCTATGAAAAAGAGGCTATGCGGGTTATTGAGAAAGGACTTGTTCAGCCGGCTTACGATTATATTCTAAAATGCTCTCACACCTTTAACCTCCTAGATGCTCGGGGGGCGATTAGTGTTACAGAGCGTACTGGTTTTATTGCGCGAGTTAGGAATATGGCCAGAGTTTGTGCTCAGGCTTATGTGGAGCAACGTGAAAAGTTGGGGTATCCTCTGCTAAAAGATCCGTCAGCCAGAAAAGCTCTAGGCTTGGATGAAAGGGAGGAGGCATAAGATGGCTAATTATCTGTTAGAGATAGGTACGGAAGAAATTCCGGCTAAGTTTATGCCAGGGGCCTTGAGGCAAATGCAGGAACTGGCCGGAAAGCTACTGACTGAGGCAAGAATAAACTATGGAAAAATTACAAGCTGGGGAACCCCCCGCCGCTTGGCGTTAATAATCTCTGATCTGGCTGAAAAAGGTCAAGATATCCAGGAAGAAGTGCGGGGACCGGCTAAGAAGGCAGCTTTTGATGAAGCCGGTAATTATACTAAAGCTGCCCAAGGCTTTGCCCGCTCTCAAGGAGTATCAGTCGAAAGCCTCTATGTAAAAGAAGTCGGTAACGGCGAATATCTTTTTGCCAAAAAAGAGCTGGAAGGGAGGAAGACGGCAGAGGTATTGCCAGAGCTGGCCGTACAGTTAATTACAAGCTTGAATTTCCCTAAGCCTATGCGCTGGGGTGATAAGGAGATGCGCTTTGCCCGTCCTATTCGCTGGTTAGTATCCTTACTGGACGATCAAGTTATTCCTTTTGAGATCGAGGACTTGACTGCAGATAGGATTAGCCGAGGGCACCGCTTTTTAGGTCAACAAGAAATTAGGATTGAAGATCCTACTAGCTACGAAAAGCAGTTAGAAGAAAACTATGTTATGGTGGATCATGTTCGGCGACAAGCCGAGTGTTGGAAACAAATCCAGGAGGTTGCAGCCAGTAACGGTGGCATAGTGGAGGAAGATGAGGAACTCTTGGCTGAAATAAATCAACTGGTGGAGTGGCCAACAGCATTATTAGGTAGTTTTGATGAGAATTATCTGGTATTGCCCGAGGAAGTAATAATTACCCCGATGCAGGAGCACCAGCGCTATTTCCCTGTGCGGGGGCAAGATGGCAAGCTTTTAGCTAAATTTATCACTGTACGTAATGGTAATGCCGAACATCTAGATATTGTGACTAGCGGAAATGAGAAGGTCTTGAAGGCTAGACTTGATGATGCTCGTTTCTTCTGGGATGAAGATCGCAAGTTGAAGCTGGCTGAGTACTTACCACGTTTGGAAAAAGTCGTCTTCCAGGAAAGCTTAGGTACAGTAGCCCAGAAGGTAGAGCGGATTATGCAGAATACGGATTACCTTACTACTCAGATAGCTATGAAGCCTGAGCAGAAAGCCGATAGCTTGCGAGCAGCTCAATTAGCTAAGGCCGATCTAGTAACTTCTATGGTTTATGAATTTACTGAGCTACAAGGTGTTATGGGCCGTTATTATGCTCAGCATTCCGGAGAAAAGGATAAGGTGGCTCAGGCTATCATGGAACATTATCAGCCACGCTTTGCCGGTGACGTAGTACCAGATAGCTTGGAAGGGGCCTTAGTCAGTATTGCTGATAAAATCGATACTATTGCTGGCTGCTTCGCTATTGGGATTGAACCTACCGGTTCACAAGACCCCTATGCCTTAAGACGGCAAGCCATGGGTATTTGCTTGATATTGATAAAACATAACTTGCAGCTAGGGTTGGCTCAGCTAATTAGCACGGCTTTAAATAATTATCAAGGTATTTTGCCAGAGGAGGCTTTGGGTCAGAAAACCCAAGAAAAAATCTTGGAGTTCTTCCAGGCTAGATTGAAGAATATCCTGACTGATGAAGGGCATAACCACGATGTGGTAGATGCAGTCTTAGCTGTAGACTACAGTGTACCGGTACTGGTTTTAGCCAGAGCCCAGGCACTTACTGACCTGAGAGAAGACGCTGATTTCCGGGATTTACTGACCTCCTTTACAAGAGCTGCTAATCTGGCGAAAAAAGCTGAAGGAGCGGCTATCCAGCCCCAGTATTTTGTAGAACTGGCCGAAAAAGACCTATACCAAGCCTTAGGGCAGGTGGAGGAAAAAGTAGCTGAACTGTTAAGCAAAGCCGATTATGTGGCGGCTCTTAAAGCTATGGCTACATTAAGTAAACCAATAGAAGCCTTTTTCGAGGCTGTAATGGTTATGGACAAAGACGAGATAGTACGTAACAATCGTTTGGGACTATTGGTTCGTATTGTTAGCCTAACTCAAAATGTGGGTGATTTGAGTAAAATAGTTGTTAATTAAGAATAACAAGAACCGGATTACCAATTCCTCACCTGGAATGTCTAAACTCATGTCCTAAGAACCAGTTTAACCGGTCGAAATTCGCCGTCCTGGCTCAGTTCTCCCTGCCCGGCACGTCCTGTGCCGGGCTAAACTGATTCTAAGGTCATTTCGTTAAGACATTTTCGCCAGGCTCGTCAAAGGTACCCCAGTTCTTGTTATTCTTAATATTAGTGAAAAGGTAACAAGAACCGGATTACCAATTCCTCACCTGGAATGTCTAATTCTTGTTAACTATTGACAAAAGATCTAGCTGGCATTATATTAGTATTTAAGAAAATGCTAATATAATACTTTTTTTATTGCGTATAGAACAAGGTTCCGAGACCCAGCAGAAATTTTTGCTTGTGTTGATGGGGACTAGCTAAAAAGCTGTAGAGTTACGGTTGGTATTGAACAATGGAGGAAAGGGGATAGATTCGGTGGAGAATAATGCTAAACAAATAGCGGAGTTATTGAAGGTCTTAGCTAATGAAAATCGTTTAATGGTACTTTGTGCTTTAATGGAAGGCCCTAAAAACGTCAGTACAATTGGAGAGGCTGTGCCTAACATTAGTCAATCTGCTTTATCCCAACATTTATCGTTGTTAAAAGCTCATGGTATCTTGGATTTCACGAAAAATGGCTTGAATATCACCTATTCAATTGCTGACCACAGGGTTGAGGAAATAATCGACGTTCTAAAAAAGTATTACTGTGACAAATGAGATAGCAAAGTTATGACTATTAACAGACTGATACAGGAGGTATGATAATGCAATATCTACTGCTATTTTTAGAAGGGATAATCACCTTCATTTCTCCTTGTATTTTACCGATGCTGCCTATATATATTTCTTACTTTGCGGCAGGGGAGACGGATAGAAGAAAAACCCTCCTGAATTCAGTTGGGTTCGTATTAGGCTTTACGATTATCTTTGTTATTATGGGTGCTTTTGCCGGGACTATGGGTAGGCTGGTCCGGGATTATGCTACGATTTTTAATCTGGTAGCCGGAGTTATTGTGATTATCTTTGGTCTTAATTTCCTAGGGGTATTGAAGATAGGATTCTTGAATCGCATGAGTAATAAAAATACGGCAGTAAAAAACCTAGGATTTTTCTCCGCAATAGTATTTGGAGTTGTATTTTCGATTGGTTGGACGCCATGTGTAGGTGCATTTTTAGGCTCTGCTTTATTCATGGCTTCCCTTGGTGGGTCATTTTGGCAGGGAATCACTATGCTCCTGGCCTTTTCTCTAGGACTGGGACTACCCTTTATCGCTAGTGCCCTTTTAATTGACCGCTTAAAGGGAGCCTTTGCCTTCATTAAAAAGAATTACAAGTTGATCAATCTTATCTCTGGCGGGTTGCTTATAATTATAGGTCTCTTAATGGCAACTGGTTATATGGGTTATTTTCTATCACTGCTGACTTTTTAGGAGGATAAATTATGAATAATAAAACAAAAACAATGATATTGATCCTAGTTTTCGCTCTGCTTATCGGCCTAGCTTCTTTTGGCTATGATGCTCTTAGTCAAAGGTTTTCGCACCTTGGTAATAATCTGGAGCTTGTCCAAAATGAAAAGGATGGTACTGAAGCTGAAGTAGGAGAAAAGAAAGATGAAGACAAAAAAGATGAGGATAAGGAAAAAATAATCGCTCCGGATTTTACGGTGGTAGATGGGAATGACGATTTAGTTAAGTTTTCGGACTTTTTGGGCAAGCCGATTGTGCTGAACTTCTGGGCTAGCTGGTGTCCTCCTTGTAGAGCTGAAATGCCGGATATTAACCGGGTATATGAAGAGCTGGGTGAGGATGTCACTTTTATGATGGTGGATCTTGTTGACGGTCAACGGGAGACACAAGAAAAGGGCACTCGGTATATAGAGGAACAGGGTTTTTCCTTTCCCGTATACTATGACACCCAACAAGATGCCGCTGCCAGATACGGCATCCGGTCTATACCTACTACAATATTTATTGATCGGGAGGGAAATATTGTAGCAGTAGCTCAAAGTGCTCTTGATGTCGATACCCTGAAACAAGGAATTGATTTGATTAAGTAAGACCATTACAAAGGAAAAAAGAGAAAGTACAAAAGACCCAACGATGATGCGCTGCTTCCTTGAAGCTGACAGGATAACTTTCAAGGACAAAAAGCAGAACAATCATAGTTGGGTCTTATTGTGAAAAAGAAGGTTCCCGAGTACCATCAGCCATCTTTGATTGCCTTGATGGGTGAGGTTGTTACTTAGAGAGTAACTTCTCCCGCTTCTTATTAATAACGTCTTCGATATCCTGAGCTACCTGACTAGGATCGTCGCCCAGCATTATCTTACCGCCAGTTAAATCCTCTACCCCTTCTGTCAGTAGCTTAACTAGATTAGGAGCTCCGGTGATGAAGGGAGTAGGGGAAAGGTGGGTGTAAGCCCCGTAAGCTATAGCAAATAAGCCGTCTATGGTAGCCTTTTGTTCCATCCATTCTGGAGCCGTGATAGCAATAGGTAAATCAGGAATATCTGCTTGCAGGTGATCGGCCAAGGCCGTTACCAGCATTGAAATTCGCCCGGTGTCGGTGCAGGTACCGAAGCTTAAGACCGGAGGAATTCCCAAGGTCTGACAGACGCCTTTTAAACCTTCTCCAGCCAATTCCATAGCTTCAGGACTGCAGAAACCTGCCACTTCTAAACCTTGATTACCGCAGCCGGCGGCAACCACGAGAATATCACGCTTAATTAGCTCATGGGCTAGGTTGATAGTATTCCAATCTTGGGGACCGTTGCG
This sequence comes from Clostridiaceae bacterium, assembly GCA_033809185.1. Lineage (GTDB taxonomy): Bacteria > Bacillota > Peptococcia > DRI-13 > JAPXME01 > JAPXME01. The sequence continues at coordinate 418 of JAPXME010000110.1, read as the reverse complement.
GATAGTGGAACAACTGACTAAAGCTACAATTCCTTTGATTTGTCCCTTAGCAATGACATCCACCAGATTATTCAGGTCATAGTTAAGGGCATTTAGGACAGCCTCAGATGAGAATCCAGCGATAGCCTTTTGCTTTCGCTGGGGTATCTGATCTTTTATTTTGCCATGCCTTTTTTGGAAATTTTCTAAGGCAACATTGATACATTCTTCAGCCATCTCATCAGCTTTTCCGGGATAATAGGGCATCTCATGTTCAGTGCCGGGGACGCCAATGATTGTACTGACGCTAATAAGGGCCACTTGGTATTTTTCAGCGTATTGATCTATGGCAGGGGGAGAACAGTTTTCCTCCATGACCAGAGCATCTACGGCTCCAGTAGCTAAGAATGGTTCAATGGCAAGCCAGTTACCCATCAAG
>JAPXME010000109.1:0-6417 GCA_033809185.1 Clostridiaceae bacterium | reverse complement strand
AAAAAACTTAGGATTAGAGTAAATCGTTCCATCTGAAAGAATAGCAAATTCTTTCAAGCCGACATCTATGCCAACAGCAGAGTCAGTTTTAGGTAATTCTTGAACTTCTGTTTCTACAAGAATGGATACAAAATATTTTCCACTTGGATTACGTCTAATTGTTGCATTGAGAATACGACCTTCTACTTCACGACTTTTTGCAAAACGAATCCAGCCCAATTTAGGCAGCTTGACTTTGTTTCCATCAATAGCAATATTGCCATTTGTATGCTTTGTCGTGTAAGACTGAACAGGGTTCTTCTTTGATTTAAAGCGTGGATATTTGTTCTGCTTTTTGTAGTATCTATCAAAAGAATCCGCTAAGTTTTCAACGGACTTCTGTAAAGCAATGCTGTCCACTTCTTTTAGGAAGGGATATTCTTTCTTTAATTTAGGAAGTTCTTTTACTGTTTGATACTTGTTCAGAAATTCGCCTTTCCAGTTATTCGTTTGAAGCTGACCATTCTGAACCATTTCTTCAACGATATACCAATAAGCATCTTTGTCCTTTTGCTTCCCTAAAAAGAAGTTAAACACAAACCTTGCAGAGCCAATTGTCTTATTGATTAATTCAGTTTGTTTTTTGTTGGGATAGATTCTGAATTTATATGCTTTATTGACCAACATGACTTTCACCTCCTTAACATGTTATGATATATTTAGTATATCATTTTAGATACACTTTGTATATTATTAGAGGTGAAAAACATGGAAAAACAAAGCGTTGTTTTACGATTTCCAAAAGTATTATTAGAAAGAGTGGATGCTTACAAGGAGAAAAATGGGTTTGGTACTCGTACTCAAACTATTTTTCATCTTCTGCAAGTTGCTCTCGAACAGTCGGACAATCGAGATGGCAAGTAGCCATCCCTTGTCCAAAGGCGATTCATCTCCCACCTACTCACTTTCGTTCCTTGAGGTGGGAGTCTTCTCGCCTAAAACGATAAAAAAGCCGAGCAGTGAATATTTTGTGTACTAGGAAAAATAGTCCGGCAGGATTTTTATTCTTGGTGCCGAATACCATAGGTGAGAGTTCTGGAAAAGGGAGGGTGGAGAATGCTGGTAACAACCCAGACGACACTGGCCATACAGTGTTCACACTGCGATAAGTTGTCTTTGCATACCCTCTCCCGATTCAACTTCAAAGCGCATGATGCCACCAAGCTTATCTGTGAGTGCGGAAACGATTTGATATATATAAGTCGGAAGAGCAAAGGTCAATATCAATTTGCTCTTGTCTGCCCTATTTGTGAGGTAAGGCATACTATCTTATTAGCAGGCAATTCAATATGGACTGCCGACCGTAGCTGTGTGCCCTTGCTATGTGAGAACACTAACGTAGAGATAGGCTTTATCGGTGATATTGAAGAAGTAAGTAAGTGTGTGAAGCGAGTTACTCGTTCTTTAAGAGATATTGCCGAAGAGCTTGGCTATGATAAGTATTTCGTTAATGCTGATATAATGTATCAAGTATTGGAGTTAGTCCGCAGTAAGCTTGAAGCAGATCAAATTTACTGTTCCTGTAACAAAGGTCAATTAAGTGTAGAGATTTATCCAGATCGTCTTGAATTATGTTGTTCCTATTGTGAGGCTACAGGATTGGTATTTGCGGAAACAAGCAAAGATCTGCAAAAGGTCTTGCAACTGGGCAATGTTCAACTGGAGGCTAATGCTTTTCAGTACCTGGATAGGAAGAGCTCCAGTAGACAAAAAAATTTTAAGGATAAAGATATGCAATAAAAGTGATAATATTCAAGATGGGAACGGAAAAGGCTGGTGAAGATAGGCCTTTTTCTTTCTTCTGTAATTAGTCCTTCCAATGTTAGGTAATGCTATCTAATAAAGTGTGTTTAAATGTTTAAATATAATATCCAAAGTTTAAGAGGAGGTCATCATCATGCCGTTGGTACCAATGAAAGAATTACTAGACAAGGCCGAAAAAGGCCAATATGCGGTGGGGGCTTTCAACTGCAATAACATGGAGATTGTTAAGGCAATAATAGCCGCAGCCGAAGCAGAAAATGCTCCAGTTGTTATCCAGGCCAGCCAAGGGGCTATCAAATACGCCGGATTAGATTATATCGTTGCCCTAGTAACTCTATCAGCAGAAAAAAGCCGAGTGCCTGTAGCGCTCCATCTAGATCACGGTACTGATTTTGCTCAGGCTGTGCGTTGTATAAAAAGTGGCTTTACTTCAGTAATGATTGACAATTCACGTTTCCCCTTAGAAGAGAATATTGCCCTGACCAAGAAGGTAGTGGAGATTGCTAAGGCAGTTGGTGTATCTACTGAGGCTGAATTAGGCAAAATCGGAGGAACCGAGGATGATATCAGTGTTAAGGACAAGGATGCTGTAATGACTGATCCCGAAGAAGCTCGTATTTTTGTGGAGCAGACTGGAGTTGATGCTTTAGCAGTAGCCATCGGAACTGCCCACGGCCAGTATAAATTTGAACCCAAGCTAGACTTTGAGCGTTTAGAGAAAATTCGCGCTAATACCGATGTACCCCTGGTGTTACACGGCTCTTCCGGGGTACCGGATAAAGATATTCGACGTGCTGTAGAATTAGGTATTCGCAAGGTTAATATCGACACAAATATCCGTGAAGCCTTCGTACGTGGAATTAAAAAAGTAATTGCTGAACGTCCGGAGGAAATAGATCCTCGGAAAATTCTTGGACCTGCTATGGAAGAAATGACTACTATCGTTCGAGAGAAAATTCGTCTTTTCGGCTCTAGTGGTAAAGCCTAGGACTAAAGCGAGGGGCCCGTTCCTATAATAGAATAAGGACTATTATTTAACTATTAATAGGAGGTTTGGCATGGAAATATTCCTTGATTCCGCTAATTTTACAGAGATATCTCACGCCAATGAGCTGGGGGTTATCAGTGGGGTTACAACCAACCCGACCCTGGTGGCCAAAGAAGGCGGTGATTTTCAGCAGTTAATACGGGATATTAGCGGAGTGGTATCCGGCCCGGTTAGTGCTGAGGTAATATCCTTAAAGGCTGAGGAAATGATTCGCGAGGCACGAGAATTAGCTCAACTCGCCCCTAATGTTGTAATCAAGATTCCCATGCTGGCCGAAGGGCTGAAAGCAGTAAATGCCTTAAACGCCGAAGGGATTAAGACTAATGTCACCCTGATTTTTTCAGTAAATCAAGCCTTATTGGCAGCCCGAGCAGGAGCCACTTATGTCAGTCCCTTTTTAGGACGGTTGGACGACATCGGCTTTGATGGCATGGGCTTGTTACAGGATATTGTTCAGGTTTTTAATAATTATGAGATTAAGACACAGGTTATTGCCGCTAGTATCCGTCATCCCTTGCACGTAGTGGAAGCGGCCAAAATAGGTGCTGATATCGCTACAATTCCTTATAAAGTGCTGCTGCAGATGATTGAGCATCCTTTGACAAAAACAGGGATAGAACGATTTATAGCGGATTGGGAAGCTGCCCAAAATAAATCTTAAGACAATAAGTTAGGTGCCTGACCTCTGAACAGCGGAAGTTAGAGTGCCGGGAGGAGAGAAAAATGACTACAGAAAGACTAGCCTCTATTATGGATCGTGAGCTGGCCCTGGAATTTGGTAGAGTTACAGAAGCGGCAGCCTTAGCTTCTGCCCGTTGGTGGGGGCGAGGCGATAAAAACGCTGCCGACGATGCAGCTGTAACTGCTATGCGGGCAATGTTTGATACGGTTCACATTAAAGGCACCGTTGTTATAGGTGAAGGGGAAATGGACGAAGCCCCGATGCTTTATATTGGAGAAAAAGTAGGGCGTTGTGCTTACGACGATGTAGAAGTTGATATAGCCGTAGATCCCCTAGAGGGTACTAACCTTGTGGCTAAAGGGTTAACCGGAGCTATTGCTGTCTTAGCTGTGGCTCCCCATGGCTGCTTATTACATGCTCCTGATATGTATATGGAGAAAATTGCTGCTGGCCCTGCGGCTATTGGTAAGATAAGCTTGGATGCTTCAGTAAAGGAGAATGTTCAAGCTGTAGCCGATAGCCTAAATAAGAAGGTTGGCGATGTGACAGTTGTAGTTTTGGACCGACCAAGGCATCAAAAAATAATCGAAGAGTTGAGGGAAATCGGTACACGGATTAAACTGATTACTGATGGTGACGTTTCCCCGGCAGTTGCTACGGCCATTCCCGACTCAGGTGTTGATATGGTAATGGGTATAGGGGGAGCTCCGGAAGGTGTTCTAGCAGCAGCAGCTTTACGTTGTCTAGGCGGTGAATTCCAAGGCCGCCTGTGGCCAGAGGATGACCACGATGTTGCTAGAGCCCGTAAGTTAGGGATAACAGATCTCAAACACATTCTCACCTTAGATGATCTGGTTAAAGGCGATGATGTAATTTTTGCAGCCACCGGAATTACTGATGGGGACTTCTTGAAAGGTGTTCGCTACTATGGGAATATCGCCACAACTCATACAATTGTAATGAGAGGAACCACTGGAACAGTACGATTCCTAGACGCACGTCACCAGATGGACAGAAAACCTTTGTATGCCATTACTTGATGATCTCTTGCGCAGATCTGATCTTTATGCTATAATATTTCCGTTGCTAGTTCGCTCTAGGCGATAAGTTCGTTTTACAGTAAAAAACGATTGAGATATCAGGTTTGGTAGATTGAAAGAAGGTGAAAATTGTGAAAGAAGGAATCCATCCAAATTACAATACAACGACAGTAACTTGTGCCTGTGGTGAGTCTTTTGAAACTGGCTCAACAAAGCAGAATCTGAAGGTGGAGATTTGTTCTAAATGCCATCCTTTCTTTACAGGTAAACAGCGTCAGGTCTTTACAAGAGGTCGTGTTGAGAGATTTAAGAGTAAGTACGGCCTGGAATAGGACAGCAGAAATTGTATCTATGACAACTGTAGTAAACCAATAGCAGAGCCACGGCTCTGCTATCATTGTATGAGAATAATCCCCTAATGAAAGCAGGTGAAATCATGGCTAAATGTTCCTATGGAGGGCAGGCGGTTATAGAAGGAGTTATGATGCGCGGCCGAAAAACCATGGCTGTAGCTGTACGAAAAAACTCTGGTGAAATAGTTGTTACTGAAGAAAAACTCCATCCTCTAGGTGAGAAAATACCCTTTTTGAAATGGCCCTTGATCCGGGGAACTGTAGCCTTGATTGACTCTTTAGTCATTGGTATTAGAGTTCTTACCTATTCGGCCAACCAAGCAGTAGAAGAGGAAGATAGTGAGGAATCTATCAGTCCTGTGGAAATGGTAGTTTCCGTAGTCTTGGCTTTGGCTCTAGGGGTTGGTATATTCTTCTTGATACCGGTTGGATTAGCTGCCTTATTAGAAAACTATGTGCCAAACCACAATGTGCAGAACTTGCTGGAAGGTCTTTTTAGGATTGCCCTTTTCCTGATCTATGTGGCAGCCATCTCAAGGATGAAAGATATCCAAAGGGTTTTTCAGTATCATGGGGCTGAACACAAAACGATTTTCTCCTATGAAAATGGAGAAGAACTGACGGTGGAAAATGTCCGTAAAAATTCAACCCTGCATCCACGTTGCGGAACTAATTTTATGCTGGTAGTTATGGTAATTAGTATTTTGGTTTTTTCCTTACTAGGAAAAACTGATCTACTGACCCGGTTTATCTCAAGGATAGTATTGTTACCAGTGGTATCAGGACTTTCTTATGAATATATCAAATTCGCAGGCAAATACACGAATAATTCTTTTGTCAGAGTAATAATAAAACCGGGGCTTTGGCTGCAGAAATTTACAACCAGAGAACCAGATGACAGTATGCTGGAGGTTGCAATCCAGTCATTGCTAGCTGTTATCAAGGCCGAAGAAGGCGATGATTATATCTATAGTAATACTTACGACAAGGATATAGTAACCAATAAACCTAGTTTAGAGGTGTAATTTATGTTAGAAAAGCTACAACAAATTGCTGAGCGTTATGAAGAATTGGAACGCTTGATCAGTGATCCCGAGATTATCAGTAATCAAAAGGAATGGCAAAAATATACGAAAGCCCATGCGGCTTTAACCGATGTAGTCACGGCGTTCCGTGAATATCAAGATACCTTAAAGAAAATTGACGATAACAACGAGCTCTTGGCAGAGAAATTAGAGCCAGAATTTAAGGAGCTAGTTGAGTTGGACTTAGATGAGCTTAAAGAAAAAAAGGAACAACTGGAAGCCGAGCTAAAGGTGTTACTTTTACCTAAGGATCCTAACGATGAAAAGAACGTGGTTATGGAGATTCGGGGAGGCACAGGTGGTGAAGAAGCGGCCCTTTTTGCTTCTGATTTATTAAAAATGTATACCCGATACGCCGAGAAGCGCGGCTGGAAGATCGAAATGCTCTCTTCCAACTACACAGATA
>JAPXME010000108.1:5168-6430 GCA_033809185.1 Clostridiaceae bacterium | reverse complement strand
TGTCTAGTCTGCCAGACAAATCTTATGATATAGTATATTTTGACCCTATGTTCCGCCAAGGACAAGAAAAGTCAGTAGGCTTACAAGGGTTGCGTCCACTAGCTAATCAGGAGCCTTTGAGTATAAAAGCTGTAAGGGAAGCATTACGTGTAGCTAGAAAGAGAGTTGTCCTTAAAGAGAGTCGTTACAGCCAAGAGTTTGAGCGCTTGGGAGTAACAAGGATATCAGGTGGTAAGTACAGCCCTGTAGCCTATGGTATCTGGGAAGTGAGTAAGGAAAAAAAGTAAGGTTAAAATAAAAGAGAACGGAAATAATAGGGAAGGAGATTCACTTGAAAAAACTGCTGATAATAGTCGGTCCTACTGCAGTAGGTAAAACGGCCGTTAGCCTTGATATAGCTCATAAATTTAAAGGAGAGATTATTTCTGGTGATTCTATGCAGGTTTATCGGCAGATGGATATAGGCACAGCCAAGATTAAACCTGAAGAAACCCAAGGGATTCCACATCATCTTCTAGACATCCGCTGGCCGGACGAAACGTTTAATGTAGCTGAATTCCAGACTCTGGCCCGACAAAAAATCAGTGAGATTAATCAGAGAGGAAAAATTCCTATTTTAGTCGGAGGTACTGGACTTTATGTCCAGGCGGTAATTGACGAATATAAATTTGGGTCTGTTGCAGTTGATTATGGCTATCGTAAAGAATTGCAAGAAATTGCCGATGCGGAAGGTTCAGCATATCTTTGGCAACAGCTTCACCTTGTAGATCCTGAAGCTGCAGATGGTATTCATCCCAACGATCGACGGCGTATTATTAGGGCTTTAGAATATTTCCATACAACTAACAGCAAAATCTCAGCCAATAAGAACATTGATCCTCAGGGATCGTCTGCCAGATATCAGGCTGTTATGATTGGATTAAATATGGAACGTCAATTACTGTACCAAAGAATAGAGGACAGAGTTGACAAAATGATGGAGGAGGGGTTTTTAGAAGAGGTAGAGAAGTTAATGGTCCAAGGTTATAGTGGTGACTTACCCTCAATGCAAGGATTGGGCTATAAGCAGCTAGTTAGTTATTTAGAGGGAGAAGTAGGTTTAGAAACGGCAATATCTTTAATTAAAAGAGATACCAGACGCTTTGCCAAAAGACAACTGACTTGGTTTCGGCGCGATGGGCGAATTTCGTGGTTTTTTCTCCCAGGAGACAAAGAAGGGGAGCCTATGGAAAATATTACAAGATTTGTAAAAGGCAAATTGC
>JAPXME010000108.1:0-5158 GCA_033809185.1 Clostridiaceae bacterium | reverse complement strand
GGTTTATGGTAGATCAATATAAGGATAAGCAAGGTTTAATAGAAGAAATAATCTCTTTTATCGGCAGGACTATTTCGGTTAGTGTAGAAATATAGAGAGACATTAATGTGAGATGTGGGAGTGAAAAAAATGTCTAAACAGATAAATCTGCAGGATACTTTCCTGAATCAAGTCAGAAAGGATAATGTCCCCGTAACAATATACTTAATCAACGGGTTTCAGCTTAAGGGTAACGTTAAAGGTTTTGATAACTTTACAGTGATCCTTGATGTCGAGGGTAGACAACAGATGGTCTATAAACACGCTATTTCAACAATTGCTCCGCTACGGGCAGTTAACCTTAATTCTACGGATATGTAAGACAATTAATTAAAACCAACTTCAAGATAAAACTGTGAGTATTACTAGAGTATTACTCATAGTTTTATTTTTTTAGTAGATAGTATTTTCCCGGTATAGCTAAAGGATTTCCCAAATAACCCTGGCAGTTCTTATATAGGACTAAAACCCCAAGAGTTTAGGAAATTTATCCCAATCATTAGGAATATAGGAAAATGTTACCAAGTTGCAACCGGATTGTAACTTCATCCAAATATTGTAAAACCACCAGGATAAAAATGTAAAAATTCTTAAAATTCTGAATGTGAAGGGAGGTGGTTATTCCATTCTACGCTTATTAATCCTTAAGACAATTTCATAGCTAGTTATTGTGGGTGTGAAGAAAAGGAGGAGTAAATTATGAGAATCAAGAGGTTTAGTAGGTTTGGTACGTTTGTTGTATTCTTACTATTGTTCTCATTACTTCTGCCAACAAGTGTTAATGCTTATACAGTCTCTGATGTTTGGGGTACAGCCAGTGAGGGTTCAGGGCTTATTTTAAATACCCCTGTGGCTCTTGGCAGAGATTCGAATTCCAACATCTATATTGCAGATATGGCTAATCACCGGATAGTTAAAATTGATTCTTCCGGGAATGTGCTGCAAAAGTTTGGTAGTTTAGGTACTGGCAACGGGCAATTTGATACTCCTTTTGGTGTTGCTGTGGATCTTCAGGGGAACATACTTGTAGCTGATACGGCTAACCATCGTATTCAAAAGTTTGATTCTAACTTTAACTTTATTAGATCCTGGGGATCTAAGGGAAGCGGAGATGGCCAATTTGAGTTGGCCCGGGAAATTGGCATAGACAGTCAGAATCGTTATCATGTGGTAGATGAGTTTAATGACCGGATACAAGTTTTTGATGAGGATGGAGTGTTCTTATATAGTTATGGCAGTAAGGGAACCGGCAATGGGCAATTCCGTCTTCCACAGGGTATAGCAATTAGAAGAAGTGCTAGTGGTGACATGGTCTATATCTGTGACACCTATAACAACCGGGTACAGGTCTTAGATGTAGACGGTAATTACATTACTCAATTGGGAACAGGTATTCAAGGAGATTCTGGCACTCAGTTCTATCATCCTAGAGGTGTAAATATCGACCCATATAATAATGATGTATATATTGCTGATACTTATAACCATAAGATTAAAAAATTCGACAGCAATCACGTTTACCAATGGTCCACCGATATCGGTATAAGCCGATTGGAGCCAGTCTTCCCCTGTCAGGTTATGCCTCAGGGTGATGGACAACACTTCTTTGTATCTGACACAGGTAATAGCCAGATCCTCAAGTACCGTGGCTATAGTAGCTATGCCTCAGTGGTAGCGCGTATAGGCACTGTACGTAAGGCCACCGGTGTATTTGCTGAGCCTGTGGGGGCAGCCGTTGATAGTGATGGTAACATTTATATCTCGGATACCTTTAATCATCGTATTCAGAAGTTCAGTTCCGACGGTACGGTTATAGACAAATGGGGCTACGGATCTGGAGCCGGTGGACCGGATGCATATGGTATTATGTACTGGCAATTCACTGCACCTAAACAGATTTGGTATGATAAAAAATGGGATGACATACTGATAGCTGATACAGGTAATAACCGGATTCAAGTTTTCCAACCAAATGGAACATGGTTTACCAATTTTGGCTATTATGATTTGTTGCTACCGATGGGCGTGACTACTACAAGCGATGGCAAAATATATGTTTCTGATACAGGGCATAATCGCGTCGTTGTGTTCAGTACCCTAGGTAATTATCTCTTTAGCTTTGGCTCTGAGGGTACAGGAGATGGGCAGTTCCGGTCACCCGCATATATTGTGGCCGATTCCCAAGACAACATTTACGTTGCAGACTGGAGAAATTCCAGAATACAAAAATTTGATAAGAACGGCAATTTCATAACTAAATGGGGAACCAATGGTGGTGTACCAAATCTGGATCCTCTGGATAATTGGGGACTTGCTGATGGAGATCTCTTTTTCCCAATTGGCTTGGGTGTAGATAGCGACGATAACATCTGGGTAGCTGATTCTTCAAATAACAGAATCCAGAAATTCACTTCGGATGGTGTGTTCATCGAAAAGATCGGTATATTTAGTGGCAGTACTGGGAACTTCTTCTCGCCACAAGGTATTTGCGTGGCTGATGACGGGACGTTATATGTTACTGATGGTCTTCTCAATAGAGTTATCAAATTTACGCCATAATTTGTCGTTTTACCCTGCCTCTCTAAGAAGGAGCCGATTTTCGGCTCCTTCTTAATGCCCAAACTTAATGGATAGTCAGGCACCATCATAGATACTTAACACATATTCTGTTATTAATCTTCCTTAAGGTGGTGACAGTCCTTGGCTATTCGTATGACCTTTGCCAAAAATCATGAGTTAGAGGAGATAATAGTAAAGAAAGTACCTGCTATTAAGTCCCCTGTTGTCACTAGCTTGAAAGTATACAAGCAGCTAGATAAGGGGTTAACGGCCAGTGAGCAAGATCAGCAACGCTTAAAAAAGGTTGAGGAAATATTAAAAGAACTTGATTCACTAATCGGACTTGAATCAGTAAAAAAGCTGATTTTGGAAATCCAAGCCTTCGTGGAGATCCGCAAACTAAGGGCCAAGGAAAATTTGGCTACCGAGCCTCTAGTTTTACATTCGATATATAGAGGAAACCCTGGTAGTGGCAAGACTACAGTAGCCCGTATAGTAGCACGCTTATTCAAAGAACTTGGGCTCCTAGAGAAGGGACATGTCATTGAGGTTGAAAGAGCTGATCTTGTCGGAGAGTATATCGGACATACAGCGCAAAAAACAAGAGAATTAATCAAAAAGGCCTTGGGTGGTATTTTATTTATAGATGAAGCCTATTCCTTAGCTCGCGGTGGTGAGAAGGATTTTGGAAAGGAAGCAATCGATACGATAGTTAAAAACATGGAAGAATATAAAGATAATTTGATTTTGATTCTTGCTGGTTATAAACAGGAAATGGATTTATTTTTAGCTACGAACCCGGGTCTAAGATCCCGCTTTCCTATCCGAATTGATTTTCCTGATTATACAGTAGAAGAATTATTGAAGATTGCCGACCTGATGGTGGAGAAAAGGCAATACCAATTTACGCCAGAAGCAAGAAATACATTGCGTAACATTGTTACATATACCCTAGAAAAAGCCCATTCCCACAGTGGAAATGCCCGTTTAGTGAGGAATATTATCGAAAAAGCAATTCGCTTACAGGCAGTTCGTTTATTGGATGAAAATAGTTGGACTAAAGAAGAATTAATGCTTCTTAAAGCAGAGGATGTTATCGGAGCCAAAGGGATTTTATAAATTAGCTAGTCATCACCGGAATTGACAGGCAATAAAAAATATGATATTTAAAAAGAGGACTTAGCACTCATTACATCAGAGTGCTAATATTTATTCCAGAATTTATTATCTTACAGAAAGGGGAAGATATTATGGTCAAAAAACAATTTAAGACTGAATCCAAAAGGCTGTTGGATTTGATGATTAATTCAATCTACACTCATAAGGAGATTTTTCTCCGGGAATTAATCTCTAACGCCAGTGACGCTATTGATAAGATCTATTATAAATCCCTAACTGATGAGAATTTAACCTTTAATAGGGATAATTTTTATATAAAAATCACGCTGGACAAGCCTAACAGAGTCCTGAAAATATCTGATACTGGGATCGGAATGACCAAAGAGGAACTGGATAATAACCTTGGAGTTATCGCTAAAAGTGGCTCTTTGGCTTTCAAAAATGAAAATGAATTGCAGGATGATGTTGATATTATCGGTCAATTTGGCGTAGGCTTTTATTCGGCCTTTATGGTAGCCTCAAAGGTTACTGTGATCAGTAAAGCCTTAGGCAGTGACGAGGCTTACATATGGGAATCCTCAGGGGTTGATGGCTATACTATTAAGCCTTGCCATAAGGACACAGTAGGCACAGATATTATCTTAAATATTAAAGAAAATACTGCTGAAGAGAATTATGACGAATTCTTGGAGGAGTATCGGATTCGTTCCATTGTAAAAAAGTACTCTGATTTTATTCGCTATCCTATTAAGATGGATATTAGCAGTAAAAGGCTCAAAGAAGGCAGCAAAGATGAATATGAGGATGTTGTTGAGGAACAAATCATCAACAGTATGGTGCCTATCTGGAGAAAGAATAAGAATGAACTGACTGAGGCTGATTATGAAAACTTCTATGCCGAGAAGCATTACGGTTTCGACAAGCCATTAAAGTATGTCCATATTAATGTGGAGGGAGCTTTTAGTTATCGTGCCATCCTCTACATTCCTGAAAAACCACCCTTTGATTTCTATACTAAGGAATACGAAAAAGGCTTGGAGTTATACGCTAACGGGGTTTTAATTATGAATAAATGTCCCGAACTATTGCCGGATTACTTCAGCTTTGTCAAAGGGATGGTTGATTCAGATGATTTATCTTTGAATATCTCTAGAGAAATCTTGCAGCATGACCGGCAGCTACAATTAATTGCTAAAAATATCAGAACAAAAATCAAGAATGAATTAGAAAACCTTTTAAAGACCGACCGCGAAAAATATGAGAAGTTTTATAATTCCTTTGGACGCCAGTTAAAATACGGAGTATATAGTGAATTTGGTAGTAATAGAGAAATCCTGCAAGATTTATTGATGTTCTATTCTTCCACAGAGAAAAAGCTTGTTACTCTGGCTGAATATGTATCCAGGATGCCGGAAGAGCAGAAATATATCTACTATGCTTC
>JAPXME010000107.1:0-6506 GCA_033809185.1 Clostridiaceae bacterium | reverse complement strand
CGTCAAATAGCTCAGATAATTAAAGATAATATGCCCGATAGTTCGGATTGGGTGTCAAAACTAGAGATTGCAGGCCCAGGGTTCTTGAATTTTTATCTCCAACCTTCATGGGTCTACCCAGTATTGCCCTTAGTGTTAGAGCAGGACGAAAAATACGGCTGTTCTGACTATGGCCAGAACAGCAAAATCCAAGTGGAATTTGTCAGTGCTAACCCGACAGGGGTCTTACATATGGGTAATGCTAGAGGGGCAGCCCTAGGTGACAGCTTGTGCAATTTGCTACAGGCCGCAGGATACGATGTTACTAGGGAATATTATATTAACGATGCAGGCAACCAAATTGAGAATTTCGCTAAAAGTTTGGAGGCCCGTTATCTCCAATTACACGGTCAGGATGTTCCCTTTCCTGAGGAAGGCTATCATGGCGAAGATTTAATTGATACTGTTAAGAATATAATCGCAGAAGTTGGGGATAAATATCTGCAGGTCGATCCAGCACTGCGCCGTGAGTTCCTAGTCCAGACTGCCTTGCAGGAGAAAATAGCAGCTATCAAAAAGGATTTGGCTGACTTCGGAGTAGAATATGATGTTTGGTTTAGCGAACAAAGTCTCCATGACAGTGGAGCTATCCAGCAGACCATCGATGTATTACGGGAAAAGGATTATATTTATGAAAAAGAAGGAGCCTTATGGTTTAAGTCAACCCTTTTCGGTGACGAAAAGGATGAGGTTTTGGTAAGGGCTAACGGGATTCCTACTTATTTTGCCGCTGATATTGCTTACCATCGTAATAAATTTGAAAGAGGTTTTAAAAAGGTAATCAATATTTGGGGTGCAGATCATCACGGCCACGTGGCCAGAATGAAAGGTTCCATGCAGGCCTTTGGTTATAACCCTGACAATCTGCAAGTAATCTTGATGCAACTGGTACGTCTGTTCCGCGGCGGAGAGATTGTGCGGATGTCCAAACGAAGCGGTCAATATGTTACCCTCTCAGAATTAATCGAAGAAGTAGGTAAGGATGCTGCTAGGTATTTCTTTGTTATGCGCAGTCCCGACAGTCATTTAGATTTTGACTTAGATCTGGCTAAGGAGGAATCCTCTGAAAATCCCGTTTACTATGTGCAATATGCCCACGCCAGAATTTGTAGTATTATCAAAGCTGGTGCAGAAAAACTGCCCAAAATAGAAGAGGTTAATCTCCAAAGGCTTGAGGAGGAAAGCGAATTAGATCTGATTAGAAAAATTGCTGATTTGCCTGATGAAATTATCGGAGCGGCAATAAATGAGGAGCCTCACCGTTTAACTAGATATGCTCACGAGCTGGCCTCCTTATTCCACAGCTTTTATAACAGTTGCCGGGTTTTGATTGACGATGAAGAATTAAAAAATGCACGCCTGGTTTTAGTTGAGGCCACTAGAATTACCTTAAGAAATGTTCTGCATTTACTGGGAGTCTCAGCCCCGGATAGAATGTAAAAGGAGAGTGGTTTTGATTTATGGGAGCTTTAATGGATTTTGATCCCCTTCAGGAAGATGCAGACCTGGTATATCAAATTCTTAAAGCAGACGGAAAACCTAAGAAGTTTAGAGATTTAGTGCAGCAGGTATTTGCCATTAAGAACATTTCTAGCGATAATCATCAACTGATGGCTAATATTCATACTCAAATAATTCTAGACAGCCGATTTGTCTCCTTAGGCCAAAGCACTTGGGGTCTCAAGGAATGGAAAAAGGATAAGGTTGTTAGGCGTGAATATGATCCTACTGATCTATTAGCACCGCGCACTCCTCGCCGCCGCTCCTTAGAGGATGAAATAGAGCTGGAAGAAGGAGACTTTCAGGATCTGGATGACATCGCCAGCTTTGATGATGAAGACTGGGACGAAGAGTAATTTAGATCATTTTTTTACAGAAATTATAGCCGGGTAGCCGGCTTTTTCCTTTTAATTTGAGTTGTTCTGGTCATGTTTTCGTTTAATTCAAACCTTGTTTTGTCTTTGAGATTTAGTATTGACTATCCTGAACTGATAAGTATAGAATTTAAGAAGTATGTGTGAGAAAATATGTCTATGACTTGTAGATTTTTATCGTTGATAGTGTATTTTGCAGTAGAATAGTCAATATTAAAATTTAAGATAATAAATTTAGCAAGAGGAGGAGAAAATGGCGAAATATATATTTGTAACGGGCGGAGTTGTTTCCTCCCTAGGAAAAGGTATTACTGCCTCATCACTGGGACGCTTGCTGAAGAGTCGCGGGCTCAAAGTAGGCGTTATTAAGTGTGACCCCTATATAAATGTTGACCCTGGCACCATGAGTCCGTACCAACACGGTGAAGTTTTTGTCACAGAAGACGGGGCTGAAACCGACCTAGACTTAGGCCACTATGAGCGGTTTATCGATATTAATGTAAGCCGCTCCTGTAATGTAACTACTGGACAGATCTATGCCTCTGTCATTAGTAAAGAGAGAAGGGGAGACTATAGGGGTGGTACGGTACAGGTCATTCCCCACATAACCAACGAGATCAAAGACCTCCTCCTCAAGGTAGGCGATGAAGGT
This sequence comes from Clostridiaceae bacterium, assembly GCA_033809185.1. Lineage (GTDB taxonomy): Bacteria > Bacillota > Peptococcia > DRI-13 > JAPXME01 > JAPXME01. Next base: position 3,941 of record JAPXME010000107.1, on the reverse strand, counting down.
TCCCCGGATATAGTCATTGTCGAAATTGGGGGTACTGTTGGAGATATCGAGTCTCTACCATTCCTAGAAGCAATCCGTCAGATGAAGAGCGACCTAGGTAGAGATAACGTTATGTATATCCATGTAACTCTGGTTCCATTTTTGAAGGCGGCTGGCGAGGCTAAAACTAAACCGACCCAGCATAGCGTAAAAGAATTAAGAAGTATCGGAATTCAGCCTAATGCTATTGTTTGTCGTTCAGAAAAACCGATTTCCAGTGAAATGGAGGAGAAACTTGCTCTATTTTGCGATATAGACAAAGAAGCAGTAATTCAGGCTGTTGATGCAGAATCTATATATGAGATTCCTCTTAGTCTGGCAGAACAAGGCCTGGACGAGATTGTACTTAATAAGTTGAAGTTACAGTGCGGACCGACGGAACTTACAGAATGGAAAAACCTTGTGGAAAAAGTTAAGAACCCTCAAGGCTGTGTGACTATTGCTTTAATCGGCAAATATGTGGAATTACCTGATGCTTACTTGAGTGTGAGCGAGTCCTTAAGACATGCCGGCATTTTCCATGATATAGCTGTTAAGATCAAGATGATCTCTTCTAGTCAATTTGAGAATTGCCAATCCCCAGGGGAGCTGTTGAAAGGCGTTGACGGTATTTTGATTCCTGGTGGCTTCGGAGATAGAGGAATTGAAGGAAAAATCTCAGTTATTCGTTATGCCCGGGAGAACAAGATACCTTTTCTGGGAATTTGTTTAGGGATGCAATTGGCGGTAGTGGAGTTTGCCCGCAATGTGGTAGGTTTAGATGCCAATAGCTCGGAATTTGACCCGGAAACCCCTCATCCGGTAATTGATTTATTGCCTGAGCAGAAGAATGTCAACATTTTGGGTGGTACAATGCGCCTGGGCAGTTATCCTTGTAAACTGATACCGGAGACAAAAGCAGCTTTATCATACGGTGAGCCGGAGATTGCAGAGAGACATCGGCATCGTTATGAATTTAATAACGACTACCGGGAGAAACTGGGTCAGCAGGGAATGATCATTAGCGGTATTTCGCCAGACGATAAATTGGTAGAAATTATTGAACTAGCTGATCATCCTTGGTTTGTGGCTTGTCAGTTCCATCCTGAATTTAAATCCAGACCCAACCGACCCCATCCTCTTTTCCGTGATTTTATTGGGGCGATTGTTAAGCAACAGGGCTCTAAGCCTTAATACGACAAAAAACTATATGAATAACAAGCTTTAATAACAAATAAGATGTTAACAACAACCTTGTCTAACAGAAATCACTTTTTTTGATTAGACAAGGTTATTTTTGTACATTAATACTATTAGTAAAGGAACTGGTACTAGCAGAGAATTTGGTAATAGTAGAGTAAGCCTGGAGGGAAAAATGTATCACGCCAGATTAATTACTGAAAATGAAAAGGAGCTGTTTAATAGCTATGTGTCTCAAGCTCCAAAGGGGCATATTCTCCAATCTTACGAATGGGGTGAAATAAAGGGCCGCGGTGAATGGGAACCCTTACGCTTGTTAATCGAAGATGAAAAAGGGATACCACAGGCTGCCCTTAGTATTCTGAAAAGAAAAATCCCTATTATTAAGAAGACTATCTTTTATGCTCCCAGGGGTCCTGTGGGCGATATCAATAATGAGCCTCTGATGGATTTCCTCTTTGCTGCTGCCCAAAAAATAGGTCGGCAACATGGAGCTATCTTCTTAAAAATAGACCCTGATGTAACTGCAGATAATAAGGATTTCCGGGAATATCTCCGAAGCAGAGGTTTTCAAGCAAGTAGTACAGAGGAAGGCTTTGAAGGAATTCAGCCCCGCTTTGTTTTTCGTTTGGATATTACTCCTGATGAAGAATCACTCCTTAGTAACTTTCATCAGAAAACCAGATATAATGTGCGTTTAGCCAACCGGAAAGGTGTGAAGATCAAGGAAGATTGCAGTAAGGATGAACTGCCTGTCTTTTATGAAATTCTCAAAGAGACTACTGAGCGTGATAAATTCCTCGTTCGTCCTTACCAATACTTTAGTCTGTTGTGGGATTACCTAACCCCGCCGGGCTATCTAAAGCTTTTTATGGCCTATTATCAAGGAAAGCCTATTGCTGGAACCATAGCCTTTTTATATGGTGACAAGGCTTGGTATATCTACGGCGCTTCTTCTAATAGTCATCGCAATGTGATGCCAAATTATTTGCTACAGTGGACCATGATCAAGTGGGCTAAGGATAATAACTGTACAATGTATGATTTTCGCGGCGTGCCTGGGGATGTACCGGAAGATCATCCTCTTTATGGCCTAGTGCGCTTCAAAAAAGGCTTTAATGGTGAGTATACGGAATTTGTTGGGGAGTATGATCTAGTTTTCTCTCCGCTTTTTTATCAACTGTGGACTAAGTCTGAACCCTTCTATCAAAGAAATATCCGTCGCTTAATCGCCCTAAAGAAAAAGCTAGGCGGGCAAAATTAAGTAAATGGGGAAGAAAAATAGCAGTAACGACAGAGGAGTAGGAGTAGAAGGAATAGAAAACTGAAAGACAGCAAGACTGAAGAGTGGTAAAAAGGAAAGAACGAAAAGATAGGAAGAAGGAAAGAATCAAATGAAACAGCCAAAACAGATAGAGCCAAATACCGCTCAGAGATGCTGGGTGCAGATCGACCTAGCAGCTATAGAGCATAATTATCGGGCCATCAGGGAAAAGCTACAAGCCCATGTGCGTCTATTGGCTGTTGTTAAGGCTGAGGCTTATGGGCATGGGGCCGTCACAGTAGGCCGGCTGCTAGAAAAGCTTGGGGTGGATATGCTTGGGGTAACTACAGTAGCTGAAGGGTTGGCTCTGCGGCAAGGCGGTATAACACTACCTATTTTAGTCTTCGGCCCCTTCTTGCCTCAAGAGGCTGAAAAGATCGTAGCCCATGACCTTATAGCAACAATTGCTGATACAGAGGCTATTGCTTGGTTGGGGCAAACGACAGAGAGGTTAGGTAAGAAGGTAGAGTTTCATCTTAAAGTGGAAACAGGAATGGGTAGGACCGGACTGTGGCCTAGAGAATTAAAAGGGGCAGCAGAAGCTATAGCTGGTTATGCCGGATTAGAGCTGACCGGGGTATACAGCCATTTGGCCAGTGCCAGCTCCCCTAAATCTGCTTATAGCAAAAAACAGTTTGCTATCTTCCAAGGTGTTTGTAGACAATTGGAGGAGGCGGGATATACTGGCTTAGTTAGGCATATCGCTAATAGTGGAGCTCTCTTGAATTACCCGGAGATGCATTTAGATATGGTCAGGACAGGAACCTTACTTTTTGGTCAGTACCCGTCTTCACGTTTAGCCCATCAGATTAAATTAAAGGACCCTTGGAGCTTCTGGGCTCGGGTTAGCTATGTGAGAGATCTTCCTGCCGGTCATAGTGTAGGTTATGGTCAGACTTATACAAGCAAAAGGGCTACCAGAGTGGCTGTGTTACCTGTAGGATATTGCGATGGACTGCAAATGGAGCCGGTGTTTCGGCCGGTTAACTTGCTGGAATTGTTAAAAGGAATGGTGAAGCTGTTGTTGCAGTATCTGAATCACCCTAGGATGGCAGTAACCGTCAGATTTCCCCAAGGAAGCGGGAGGATTATCGGTAAAGTAGGGATGCAGCTAACCATGGTTGATATCACAGATATTCCCGAGGTTCAAGTAGGTAGCCCAGCCAGAATACCCGTGCGCCGGACAGCAGTTAATCCGCAGATAGCTCGGGTATATGTGAATTGTCCAGAGACAGCTTGTGACCATTAGCTTTTTGCTTTCCTGCTTATGGGTTTGAACTACTCCCACTTTCGCTTCGCTTAGAAGTGGGAGATTCCTACGAACTTCGCTCTATCGAGCGAATATTTAGTAGGCTATCCCCGTCGTTCCAACGGTTAATCGCAATGCTTCATTGCGAAG
>JAPXME010000106.1:0-6552 GCA_033809185.1 Clostridiaceae bacterium | reverse complement strand
ACAGTTTCATCGATCTGAGCAGCCTCAATACCTGCCCTATCTAAGGCGCCTTTTAATGCTGCGACCCCTAAATCAATAGCTGAAACATCTTTTAGAGAACCTTGAAAAGCACCAATAGCTGTTCTGACTGCACCGACAATAACTACATCTTTCATGAAATACACTCCTTTAATCTCACTGTAATATTTATTTGTATTTTCCTTATATTCTCTATTCGACATTTCTTTACCTGCTAAATACAAAAATTCCCCGGCAGAACTTGCCAGGGAAAAATTAATTTACGATGACTTATTTACTTTACTACAATATTAACCAGCTTACCTGGAACAGCAATTACTTTAATTACCTCTTTACCGGCAATGGCTGCTTGAACCTTCTCTGTAGCCAAAGCCACTTCCTCTATTTCCTTACGATCGGCCTTAGCAGGAACCATGACTCTATCTCGCACCTTGCCGTTAATCTGCAGAACTATTTCAATTTCATCAGCTAGAAGATATTTTTCCTCATATTCCGGCCAAGCTTGTTGGTGTACACTTCCTTGATGTCCCATAGCTTCCCATAATTCTTCACATATATGGGGAGTAAAGGGTGCTAGAAGGATAATAAGCTTATTAAAAGCATCTTCCAACAGAGCCCCTTGGGGAGACTCACTATCCTTATACTGATAAAGACCGTTCACTAGTTCCATGATTGCACTTACTGCTGTGTTGAAGTTGAAACGAATCTCAATATCATCTGTTACTCGTTTAACTGTCACATTAACCAGCCGCCTTAATTCCTTATCAGCGACGGCGAAGGATTTTTCATCTACAGCCGTGACATCCTGTATCCCTTTGCTCTTTTTCTCGTTCAGGTAACTGCCAATCAGACGCCATACTCGATTCAGGAATCTAAAACTTCCCTCGATCCCTTGGTCACTCCATTCCAAGTCCCTTTCCGGAGGAGCAGCAAAGAGGATAAAGAGTCGAGCCGTATCAGCACCGTACTTATGAATAATCTCCTCAGGACTGACTACATTGCCCTTGGATTTGGACATCTTGGAGCCATCCTTCAAGACCATTCCTTGAGTCAAGAGGCGTTGGAAGGGTTCCTGCACTCCAACATAGCCTAAATCGGCTAGTACCATAGTAAAGAAACGGGCATACATCAAGTGAAGGATTGCGTGTTCCACTCCACCAATGTACTGGTCCACATTCATCCAATAGTCAACAGCCTCCCGTGAAAAAGGCTCCACATCATTCTTAGGATCCGCATAACGCAGAAAATACCAAGAAGAACAGACAAAAGTATCCATCGTATCAGTTTCTCGTTGGGCTGGGCCGCCACATTTGGGACAAGTAGTATGGAGAAATTCCGGTATATGTTTTAAGGGTGATTCTCCGGTAGGCTGGAACTCAACATCCTCTGGCAGCATCACCGGTAAATCTTTTTCCGGAACGGGAACTGTACCACATTTTTCACAATAAACAATAGGTATAGGGGCTCCCCAATAACGTTGACGAGATATTAACCAATCCCGTAAACGATAATTGACTTTAATCTTACCTAAACCCTTTTCCTCCAAGTATTGGGCAATCTTTTTCAAGCCCTCTCTATTAGTTAAACCACTAAACTCCCCGGAATTAACCATGATGCCATCTTCAGTGTATGCCTCTTGCATCTCTTCTTGATTGAGTTTTTCACCCTCGGGCTGGATAACAACCCTTATGGGGAGATTATACTTTTTGGCAAAGGCAAAATCCCTTTCATCATGGGCCGGTACCCCCATAACAGCACCAGTACCATACTCGTATAACACATAATTGGCCACCCAGAGGGGAACCTTTTCCCCATTCAAAGGGTTTATGACATAAGAGCCAATAAACATACCTTCCTTTTCAGTGTCAGCCGATGTACGCTCAATATCCTTCATTTGTTGGACCTTACGCACAAAGGCCCGTACCTGTTCAGCATATTCTGTGCCATCAATGAGTTTTTCCACCAAGGGATGATCAACAGCCAACACTAGATATGTAACACCGAAGACTGTATCTTGACGGGTTGTAAAAATCGGTAATTTTTCACCGGTCTTCTCTACAGTAAACTGGATTTCTGTTCCTTCACTGCGACCAATCCAATTTTCTTGCATAGTTTTGACCTTTTCCGGCCAACCAGGCAAATTCTCTAAGCTATCTAACAATCTCTGAGCGTAAGCTGTCGTCTTGAAGAACCACTGCTCTAAAGCTTTTTTCTCCACCACTGTTTCACAACGCTCACAAGCCTCGTCAACTACCTGCTCATTAGCTAAAACGGTAGCACAACTGGGACACCAATTAACGTTGGCCTTCTTTTTGTAGGCCAAACCATTGTTATATAGAAGCAGGAACATCCATTCTGTCCACTTATAGTAATCACTTTTACAGGTAGCCACTTCCCGATCCCAATCATAACTTAAGCCCATGCTCTTCAATTGGTCACGCATATTATCAATGTTAGATAAAGTCCATTTAGCAGGAGGGATACCATTTTTAATAGCGGCATTTTCTGCTGGTAGACCGAAAGCATCCCAGCCCATAGGGTGCAAAACATTGTAGCCACGCATAGTCTTAAAACGGGCTACTACATCACCGATAGAATAATTCCGTACATGGCCCATATGAAGATTCCCGGAAGGATACGGAAACATCTCCAAACAATAATACTTCTCTTGCTCAGGCTTTATTTCCACCTTATAAAGCTTATCCTTTTCCCATTTAGCCTGCCATTTCTGTTCAATTTGCGTAAAATTATAACGTTCCTGCATCTTTTGACCTCCTGGACAACCCAGCTTGCATCTTTTCTTCAGCTGGATCCACCAAAATATTATCTTTTTCTGTTCAAAAATATAATCGTATATAACAGGATTAATTATAGTAAACTCTTGAAAGCAAGTCAAAGGGCCTTCTGCCAATGACACTTCAATTCCTTAATGTTTTAGTTCTTTAGATAATTATAACCAATTTAGTCTTATAGTGATATAAGGTTTATCAGGAAGTATTGTTCCTCTATCTCGGTAAACAAAAAAGCCCGCAAGCAGGCTTTTTGATTGAATCAAAGGCACAAATATTAGGCACAAAATATTTTCTTGTTTTAGATTTCTAAACTGATGTATAGCCGCCATCAACCTTGATATTCTGACCGGTAACATAGGTTGCTTCATCACTGGCCAGGAAAATTACAGCAGGATTCAACTCACCCTCACGACCATACCGTCCTAAAGGAACAGTGACCTCCATGAATTTAGTAAAAGCCTCGGTATTTAATGTATCACTGGTCAATTCTGTTTCAAAATATCCAGGGCTAACGGTATTACAAGTAATATTATACTTGGCTAGCTCTGCTGCAACTGCTCTAGTAAAGTTCACAACACCGCCTTTTGCGGAATGATAAGCAACTGTATCCATAGCAGTATTACCCACCTGACCATAAATAGAGGCAATATTAATGATTCGTCCATATCTCTTTTCTACCATATATTTAGCAAATGCTCTTGTTACCTTGAATACACTAGTTAAATCCGCTGCTAGGGTGAACTCCCATTCTTCATCTGTCATTTCCAGTACACCTGCATTCTTAGAGGCTCCTGCATTATTAACTAATATATCTACCTTCCCATATTCCTTGATAGTCAATTCGGCCGCCTGATTTATTTCTTCCGTATTAGTTACATCACATTTTATCGGCAAACATCTGACACCTTTGGCCTTAAAATCAGCAGCGATTTTCTCCAGTCTTTCCATTCTCCTCGCTATGATTACTAAATCAGCACCCTGCCTAGCAAAACCATGAGCCATCTGAAGTCCTAGCCCTGAAGACGCACCTGTTATTACAGCAACACGACCCTTTAATGAAAACAAATTATACCACTCCTTATCCTAGTTTATGAACTGACTTATACTTCATTTAATCTTTAAAACTAATGCCGTGCTACAAGTTATAAGCCAGCAAACTTGGTATATTTTATTGTGCTCATTTGTTACATAATTATTCATTGTTTTCTGCCTTACATTTCCCCGATTTTCTCCCAATTTTTTCTCAACAATAGAATATTTGCCAGGGAGTCTGATTTGTCTTGGGTTTCAAGATAGCCCTCTAATAAGGTGAATTTATCCTCTATTTCGTTGACATAATCGTGATCAATATCGATTTGTAGGATCGGCTTTATCCTGCTCCAGGTCTCCAAGGCTTGCTCTAAGCTCATTATTGCTTGAGTCCAGTCTTCCTGGCGAATTAAATCTTCAGTTTCCTGCAACATCTGAGAAAAGCTCGTCCGCTTTTCAAGAGGCTTTCTTAAGGGTGCACAAGCGGCCAGAAAAACCATAGTTAGCAGTATCGTTATTAACAGGATTGTTTTTTTCTTCAGCGGAAAGTCCCCCTTAGCTTTGTTTTTTTGTGGAAATTGTATAAAATGGCCCCTCATCTGCCGTATCTACATAAAGATTACCTTGAGTATCAATTTGAGCTAAGGACACCTCCTTGACATCCGTAATTTTAACCTTAGCTAATTGTTTATAGAGCCAGGCTTTAGTTAGGCCTAAGGAACTAAGTGCAGCTTCCAGCACTATTCCGTCTTTGATCAAGTTAATAGGTAATCCCTCGTAAGCTGGAGTGATACCAATATCTTCAGGAGTAAGATTGCGCTTAGTGCTTTTCTTTTGCACGCTAAGCTTTCCATTAGACTCAAAAAGGGCATATTCTACATCAGTAATAGAAAAGACTCCTTGAGTTCTAAGTTGGAAGAGCAGGTCATCAATAGTCAAGCGTAGTCTAGCTAAGTTCTTCTCCAGAATTTTTCCCTTCGCAATCACAATTGTTGCTTCACCTTCCACCAGCTTGCGGAACCAAACATTATGTAAGCAAATATAAGCTATTAGGATAGGTAATATTGTCCAAACCCCCATACCAGCCAAGGTGGCTAAGGTATTCTGGTTCACTTGGACTGACAAAGTTGAGGCAATGGACCCTATTGTTATACCCACTACATAATCGAAAAAGGTCAGTTCAGCCATCTGTTGTTTACCTATCAGACGTACGAAAATTAGCAGAGCAAAAAATGAAATTACGGAACGGATGATTACGACCCAAATAATTGACAAACTACCTTGCCCTCCTAAATTTAATCCTTTTTCTCATCACTTAATATTTGTCACTCTGCCAAGGATTATCCCTAGCTCAATTTCCTAGTGCATAATTTCTGAGAGAGAGGAAAAAATAAGAACCCCACCCAACACGCAATCGAAGATTGCTGTCGGATACCCGGGAACCTTGTTATTTCATAATAAGAACCCCACCCAACACGCATTTCAATTAACAACTAACGGAGGTGTAGGAAAATGGGACCAAGAATGGAAGTAAAATGCGGAGTAGATACTTGCCGGTATTGGAAAAGTGATTTTTGCCATGCTAATGCTTTAGAAGTAAACGCTACTGGAGATGGTAAGGCAAAAACTAGTGATGGCACTTGCTGCACAACATTTAAAATGAGATCTTAAATTAAGACCTCTAAGCAGAAGAGGGACTGTAAAGAATAATTCTTTACAGTCCCTCGATAGTTTGTCCTTAACATCTCTCTTAACCGCGCCAAATTAACCAAACCAGAATGTAACCTGTAATTACTGCTGCCAAGGTAAAGGGAACACTAATCTTCATAAACTCCTTGGCGCTAACTTCATGGCCTTCTCTACGTAAGATCCCCAGAGCTGTAATATTGGCCGAAGCCCCGATTGGAGTTAGATTGCCCCCTAAAGTGGCTCCAGAAAGCAAGCCAAAATAAAGTACCGTAGGATCCACACCCATAAGATTTGAGATACCTGCGACTACAGGCAGCATTGTAGCAACATACGGAATATTATCAATAAAAGCAGAGAAAAGAACGGATGCCCACACTAATAAAGAATATATTGCGAAGAGATTGTTTCTGCTGATCTGCACAAAAACCTCAGCTATGGCTTTTACTACCCCGGCTTCAGTAATACCTGCGATGACTACGAATAGTCCAGCTAACAGCAAGAGAGTAAAATAATCAATCTCTTTAAAAGCAGCCGCGATAATTTTACTGTCCCTAGTTTTAATTAATTCTCTGATTAAACCAATCAGGAAAAGCCCGACACAGATAAGCCCATTAGTAACACTCGGCTTATTAGGTATAAACGAAGCAAAAATTAAGAGAACAATTACTCCAACCAGAAGGACAGTGGGAAAATAATCTGTAACCTTGGTCCTGTCTTGAACATCTACCGGTTGTTTGTATTTTCTTAATACATACACTAATACCAGAGTAGCCATTATCGCACTTATTTGTACAACCCAGAACAAGCCAGGCCTACTCCTATAAATAAAAAAATCTAAGAAATCTAAGCCAGCATGTCCACCCAACAGGATCGAGGTTGTATCGCCAACTAAGGTTGCGGCTCCTTGTATATTAGAAGAGATTGCAATGGCAATAATGCTAGGAACCGGTGAGATTTTTAATTTTTTGGCTATTGTCAAGGCTACAGGTGCCACCATTAATACGGTAGCCACATTATCGACAAA
>JAPXME010000105.1:0-6571 GCA_033809185.1 Clostridiaceae bacterium | reverse complement strand
AGGAAAGCAGCCTCAGGATAAGCTAGAAGGGCCTCTGAGACGACTAAAGGTGAAACCCGGCTACCTACTCCTGAGCCTATATGGAGATCTGTAAGATGTAAAAAAGTGAAATCTTCTGAATTTGTTACCAAACTAGCGCCGGCTGCTGCCGGTAATACAGTAAATAAGAGACAGATAATGAGCAGTATAGATATGGGGTAAAATATTTTCTTCATTAAAGAATCCTTTCTATCAATTATATTTATTGGCCTTTGTCGGCCCTAAAAAAGTAGCAAGTAGTCTTAAGACTTGTCCTTGCTTACTAGTATTGACGTTGATAGGATGATATTGTTCCACACTAAATTTCAGAAATCTTGTCTAAGCTTTCATTAGAATAATTGTAGACAGTTTAGTAGTGAAGGTTAACCATTGTTTTAGCAGCTTATTAATGATAAAGTATAAGTGATAGTAATAACAATATCATATAACAAAATATTGCAGACCAAATCTCGCAAGGAGGGAGATACGGCATTGAAAGTACCATTCTTTTTAACTCCTAAGCAAGAAGTAGTTTTTCTTTCCCATCGTTCTACTATGCGACAGGTCATGGAAAAGATGGAATACCATCGTTATTCAGCTATTCCCTTAGTTGACGACGAAGGTAGGTATGTCGGGACAATTACTGAGGGAGACTTACTCTGGAAGATAAAAAACACTCCTGGTTTAAGTTTTGAAAATACTCATAAAATTCCAATAACCGAAGTGCCACAACATATGCATAATGAAATTGTCAGTATTCAAGCCTCTATGGAGGAATTGATTCGGTTGGCGGAAACTCAGAACTTTATACCGGTAGCTGACGATAATGGAATCTTTATAGGGATTGTTAAGCGAAGTGATATTATCCAATACTGGGCCAAAAAGCTCAGAGAAGAAAGAAAGCTGGTAAATTACGGTAATCGCGAGATTGTGTAAAAGGTGAATTCAGTTATCATGTATAAGGTAACTAGAGTAAATATGCTATAGCTAAGGGGTTTTCCTATGTAGTATACTTACCAGGTTGTATGCAATCAAATAAGTAGTTGTGCTTTGATAATAGATAGCTCTTTGGAGATCAAAGCTTGCAATAATAAAGTAACTGACATTACAGGGTTCATAGAGGAGCAATTAATTGGTAATAGATTCATTGAGATTTTTAATAACAATAATGGTGGCAAGATAAAGCTAGTTCAGGAGGAAGAATTTAGTTTACAAAAAACTATATTAAATAGTTATAGTTAACGGCAATCTAACTTGATAACAGTAAGGATCATAAAAGGAAGTCAAGATGTACTTAGTATAACTTGACTTCCTTTTTATTGTGTATACAACAAGGTTTCCGGGACCCGTCAGCAATCTCCGATTGCGTTGACGGGTGGGTTGATATTCACTATGCTTCTAAAGCTTTGTTCAGTCTTTTTTGTATTTCCCAGAGGAACTCCTCTGTATTGACGGCAGTCTTTTCTGGTAATTCAGAGAGAGCAATGAGATCCTTGGTCATTACTCCTTCGTTGATAGTTTGCAAGGATGCCTCTTCCAGCTTATCAGCAAAATTAATTAAGTCCTGATTATTATCTAATTCTCCCCGTTTCCGTAGGGCACCGCTCCAGGCGAAAATTGTGGCCATAGAGTTAGTTGAGGTAGTTTGCCCCTCAAGATGCCTATAATAGTGGCGCTGGACTGTGCCATGAGCAGCTTCATATTCGTATTTACCATCGGGAGAGACAAGTACTGAAGTCATCATAGCTAAGCTTCCAAAGGCTGTAGCCACCATATCACTCATTACGTCGCCGTCATAATTCTTACAAGCCCAGATCATACCACCCTCTGAGCGAATTACTCTGGCAACAGCATCATCAATCAAGGTATAGAAATACTCTATTCCCAACTCTTCGAACTTAGCTTTGTATTCCTTATCATATATTTCCTGGAAAATATCCTTGAAAGTATGGTCATAAGTCTTGGAGATTGTGTCCTTGGTGGAGAACCAGACATCTTCTTTTTGATCTAGAGCGTAATTGAAACAAGCCCTGGCAAAGCTGGCAATAGAATCATCCAAGTTATGCATACCGGAAATGATTCCACTATCCTGGAATTCATGGATTGTTTGTCGCGTTTCAACGCCGCTACTATCGGTGAAGACAAGCTCAGCCTTACCAGGACCGGGTACTTTAAATTCTACATTTCGATAGACATCTCCGTAGGCGTGTCTGGCAATGGTAATCGGCTTAGTCCAATTCTTAACAGCTGGTTTGATGCTATCTACGACAATAGGTTTACGGAAAACAGTGCCGTCCAAGATAGCCCGGATAGTGCCGTTAGGGCTTTTCCACATCTCCTTAAGCTTATATTCTACCACCCTATCAGCATTAGGAGTAATTGTAGCACATTTGACGCCAACACCGTATTTTTTGATAGCTTCTGCAGAAGCGAAGGTAACTTCATCATTAGTTTTATCACGATGCTCTAAACCTAAGTCATAATACTCAGTATTTAATTCGATATATGGTTTAAGGAGGATATCCTTAATCATCTTCCAAATAATTCGGGTCATTTCATCGCCGTCCATCTCAACTAAGGGCACGGCCATTTTAATTTTTTGCATAAAAGCCTCTCTCCTTTATTCTTATTTATAATTAGGAATTTAGCTTAAGAATTTGCTTTAGTGTAAGGCAGTAGGCCTCCGGATAGTAAGATTTTTTTCAGACGGTCTGAAATGTCCAATCTGGTAGGGAAGCTATAGCCTTGGGTTTTGTTGGTAACAGTAAGTTTATTACCGCTTAATACTTGTTCAGTAAGGTTTTCGATAACTAACTGATCTCCTTGTTTGATCTTGGAGTAATCGTCTTTATTAACAAAGGTTAAAGGAAGAATACCGGAATTGATCAGATTAGCCATGTGGATTCTGGCGAAGGAAAGGGCAATGACTCCTTTGATACCTAGATAGAGGGGGACTAAAGCGGCATGTTCCCGACTGGAGCCTTGACCGTAGTTTTCACCGGCTACTAGGAAGCCGCCCTTTTGTTCTTTAGCTCTTGCAGGGAAGGTTGGATCTACCGGCGTCAGACAATGATCTGATAAAGCAGGAATATTTGAGCGTAAGGGCAACAGCCAAGCTGGAGAAGGCATAATATGGTCTGTAGTGATATTATCTTCCATAGTTAAGAGTACCTGACCTTCAATTAGCTCAGGTAAAGCTGAGTTCTGAGGGAAGGGTTTAATATTAGGTCCCAAGAGAACCGGTCCAGCCTCACCGGGAGCGGGAGGAGGAACGATCATGTTATCATCAATAGTAAAGGATTCCGGCATCTTGACTTCGATGGGATCAAGAGTACGGGGGTCAGTAATTACACCGGTTAGGGCGGAGACAGCGGCTGTTTCTGGGCTACAGAGGTAGACCTGGGCGCTGGCAGTACCGCTACGACCGTAGAAGTTACGATTGAAGGTTCGTAAGGACACAGCATCGGTAGACGGAGCCTGTCCCATACCGATACAAGGACCACAGGCACATTCGAGGATTCTGGCTCCGGCTTTAATTAGATCGGTCAAAATACCGTTTTCGGCCATCATGGTGAAGACCTGCTTAGAACCAGGGGAGATGGTCAGACTTACATTAGCTGGGATAGTTTTCCCTTTTAAGATAGCCGCTACTTTTACCATATCCATATAGGAGGAGTTGGTGCAGCTACCGATACATACCTGATCCACCTTAAGATCTTTTAACTCACTAACCTTGACTACATTATCAGGGCTATGAGGACAAGCCACTAAGGGCTCTAATTCACTTAAATCAATGACGATTTCCTCATCATAAGTCGCCCCTCCGTCGGCCGCCAGCTCCTGCCAATCTTCAGCTCTATTTTGGGCTTTGAGGAAGGCTAAGGTTACTTCATCACTGGGAAAAATGGAAGTAGTGGCACCTAGTTCTGCTCCCATGTTGCAGATAGTGGCTCTTTCCGGGACACTTAAGGTTTTTACGCCTTCGCCACTATATTCAAAAATGCGACCTACGCCGCCTTTTACTGTGAGACGACGCAATAGTTCTAAGATAATGTCTTTTGCGGAGACCCAGGGTTTCAGTTTGCCGATTAATTTGACATTAACAATTTTCGGCATGGTTAGGTAATAGGCACCGCCACCCATGGCCACAGCAATATCTAGACCACCGGCGCCAATGGCTAACATACCAATTCCACCACCTGTAGGAGTATGGCTATCAGAACCTAATAGGGTATCACCGGGTACGCCGAATCGCTCCAGATGGACCTGATGACAGATACCGTTACCTGGCCGGGAAAAATAGATACCATACTTGGCAGCCACCGACTGGATATAACGGTGGTCGTCAGCATTTTCATAACCGACTTGTAAGGTGTTATGGTCAATATAGGCTACAGATCTCTTAGTCTTAACCCGAGGAAAACCCAAGGCTTCAAACTGCAGATAAGCCATAGTGCCAGTAGTATCCTGGGTGAGAGTTTGATCGATTTTAATGGCGATTTCTTGACCGGGAACTATTTTTTGCCCGCTGAATTCAGGGGCTAAATGATTTTTGATTATTTTTGTAGCAAGATTTAACATTAAATACCTCCAATTAAAGAAATTTACTTATGCATCAATGAAATACAGTTAAGTACTATTTTATACAAAGGGACGATTTAAGCAACATTTTCACAATGATTATATTGTATACTTGAACAAAATTAACAAGGCTGTGAGGTGACAAGCCCCACAGCCTGCAGTTAATGCTTTTATTGTGAAACAACAAGGTACCCGGGATCCATCAGCAATTTTTATTGCGTAGATGGGTGGGGTTCTTATTCTTTGATATAGCTGGCTACAATTTCTCCGCAGAAAAAGACATGATAATCGAAGTTTTTGTAATATCTCTCTTGAATATCGCTGGGAATTGCCGTAGGTTCCATAGCTTGGCGGTAGATAATTTTACACTCATAGAACAAGTCACATTCTTCTATAACAGGAGCGGCAACCTTTTTTCCCGGCAGAGGGGTAAGACCGGTTGCCTCGAACTTATTGAGCTCCCTACCAGATTTTGAACCACAAAGCCCTAACTCCTTCTGTAAGGGCTTTTCCAGAGGAACACTGATGGTAAATTCATCAGTCTCTTGTAGGAGTTTATATGTGTGACGGCTATATCTAACCATTACATTAAAAACCGGCTTGCCCCAGGCAATCCCGAGATGCCCCCAGCCGATAGTCATAAGATTGTCTTCTCCATTCGCTTTTACAGCCATAAAAACACCCTTGGGCATTTGGGTCATAAGCTTGTCGCTGTATTGCTGAAATTCGATGTCTGTCATAGTTTATTACCCCCTTATAATCTTAGCAAGATCTATTATAACTTAAGTTCATGGCTGCGGGCCAATTTGTAGTTTATACTTGGAAAACAGACTAATTGAGAGTTGTAAGACTAGATTAGCAGAAAGCAGTTATGATATCATAGGTTTATTGCGTTTATTAGAATTTTACGATAATAGTGGTGAGAATAATGAAACGGCGAGATTTCTTAAAGGGCATTAAAGGGGCTACTCCCATAGTATTGGGTTTTCTTCCGATAGGACTGGCCTTTGGAGTTCTGGCAGTACAAGCCGGGTTAAGTATAGCAGAGGTTTTTCTAATGTCATTATTAGTATATGCTGGTTCTTCTCAATTCATAGCGGTAGGCTTGATTGGTGCTGGGGCATCTATTGGAGCTATAATAATAACAACCTTCCTAGTTAATTCAAGACATATTTTAATGAGTGCTTCTTTAGCCCCTTATATGAAGAAGATCAGCAACAAGTTATTAACCATAATTGGTTTTGGTGTTACGGACGAGACTTTTGCTGTGGCTATCGGTGAGGTTCCCCAAGTAGAGAATAAGGCTGGTTATTTTCTAGGGCTAAGTATAACCTCCCATCTTAGCTGGGTTGCCAGTACGGTAATCGGGGCGATAGCAGGTAATCTGATTCCTAATCCGGAAGTATTGGGGCTGCATTTTGCTCTGCCAGCCATGTTTATCGGCCTTTTGGTGCTACAGCTAAGCAATAGATTGTCTTATCTGATTGCTGCTATAGCTCTAGTCCTTTCTTTGTTTTTCAAGGAATTGATACCTGGTAATTGGTATATTATTTTGGCCAGTGTGCTGGCTGCAACGATTGGGGTGATAATCGAATCATGTCAGGAAAAATCCTCCTCATCATCTTAGGAATGATGGCAGTTACGGCATTACCTAGAATTCTACCCTTGCTGATATTATCAAAAATTACAATACCACCACTAATCCTGCGTTGGTTAAGATTTATCCCCGTGGCAGTTTTGTCTGCTCTTTTAGCCCCGGAGATTTTCCATCCCTCAGGTAGTTGGAATTTTTCGCCTCTTAATCCCTATCTATTATCGGCTCTAGCCTGTTTTATCGTAGTCTTCAAAACTAAGAATATCTTTATGACGATTTTTACCGGGATGATAGGAATAGTATTTTTAAGTTGGCTATTTTAGAGGAATTTGGAGGAAAATAGGCGAATAGTTATTAGCAGATTATTTACCATTGATA
>JAPXME010000104.1:0-6628 GCA_033809185.1 Clostridiaceae bacterium | reverse complement strand
CAGTCGGACAATCGAGATGGCAAGTAGCCATCCCTTGTCCAAAGGCGATTCATCTCCCACCTACTCACTTTCGTTCCTTGAGGTGGGAGTCTTCTCGCCTAAAACGATAAAAACTATAAGACCAACAAAAGATGCTCTACGGATCTGCTCCGGCCAAACACTGATCAGATTCATGTAAAAAATATACACAGCAAATGCTACTAAGATGTAACGTACAATCACTCTGGGGACACCAGAATAATGCCTGGTATTTGATTCCCGATCATATTCGGCCATAATTGCCTCAACGTCAACTTGTGTTACTTCGCCCATTGAGGTTTGGGAGACTTTTTTTTTGCTCAGTCATAATCATCCTCCTTCATATTGAAATTAGTTTCTTCTATATAAGCAATTGGTTGATCCCTTAATAGGAACGGCATGAAAATAGCCCACTTCTACCTACAAATTGTACGGTTGTGTTTCTACCACAATGTTCTCGCAGGCTGATAATCGCTTCATCAATCTGTAGAGTATGATCCGAAACAGTGCCGACAATATAAGATAGATTGTCCAAAGGACGATTAAAACCGCTTACTATCATGGAGCCATCCTGACCATATTCAAAGGTCTGGCCTTCCTCAAGCTCTATCTGCACACCGGCCCCAAAATTATAATAAATAGTTTTGATTACATAAATTCTATTGCCGCGGAGCTGATAGACATCAGTTACCGGACTATTATTCACAGAATGAATAAAGCTAACAGAGAATTCATCTCCATCATTAAGTGGAAAAGATGTAATCACTTCGCCAGTATCCCCATTTTTCAGAATAAGGCAAGGGGTTGAAAAACTAAAGCATAAAAAAATGGAAGCCGTGATTACGACCACTACCGCGGCCCCCATTAATATCCTTTTTCTTGGCATTATTACAGAACGCCAACCTCTTTATAATATTTCTCAGCACCTGGATGCATGGGGATGGAAATACTCGATACGGAATATGCCGGATCTAGTTCTGCCCCCTTCGGATGACCTTGCTTAATTTCCTCAACGTTTTCAAAAAGTGCTTTAGTCATGTTGTATACTAAATCTTCACTAAGGCTATCAAACAATATATGTAGCTACAACAGCTACAGTTTGAGTGTCGGAAGCAACACCTTTATAGGTGCCTCCAGAAACATTAAATTTAGTATAGAAAGGATATTTCTCAATCAATTTAGCCGCATGTGCGTCGTCAATTTCCAATAAATTGATCTGGTTAGTGGTTGCAAGCTCTACAACAGCAGTTGTAGGTGCACCAGCAACACAGAAAAAGGCATCAATCTTATCATCTTTTAAGGCAGTAGCACTGTCACCAAAGCTGAGATTATTTACAATAATATCATCGAAGGTGATATCATAAGCATCAAGAATTTGACGAGCATTAAACTCAACACCAGAACCGATATCACCTACAGATACACGCTTACCCTTAAGATCTTCAATTGAAGTGATATCACTCTTTGCTACTATTTGACAAACTTCAGCATAGACCCCTGCCATTGCGGAGAAACCGGAGATTTTCTCACCAGCAAAAAGGTCAGTACCATTATGAGCATAATACATAACGTCATTCTGAACAATTGCTATGTCCGCTTCTTTGTCGGACACAAGGTAGATATTAGCTTTAGAAGCACCTGTAGACTGTACATCAAAGCTTAGATTCTCAATTTTTTGGCTAAGGACTTGTGATACAGCTCCACTGTAGGCATAATATGTACCTGTTGTGCCACCTGTAGCCATCTTTAATGTGGTTTTCCCGCCACAGCCGACTAAAAGCAAGGAAAAAACCAATAGCATGGACATGATAAAATATAGTTTCTTTTTCACAATTAATCCTCCTTTTTATATCACGATAAATAATTCATTTTGATAATAAAACTATTTGGCCTACTTAAATTTATAACAATACCAAGTTTTTTCAATACAATAACAAGAAATATCCATGGCAAAAACAAGAAGTATTCCTGGCAAAAGGTCGAAACACTTAGTTTTCTATAGTTTCCAAATAAGATCGATTATATTGTGCTTATACAAATAGCTGCTGATTCTGTTTTCAGCAGCTACTATAAAATATCTCCTATTTCAGCATCTGCTGATTATTGAAAAAATCCTCCCAAGGATCAGGTGCACCAAGCCTGGAAAGTGCCTTCGCCATATCAATACTGTCTGGGGCAACTGTATCAAGCTCCTCCCAGGCTATAGGCATCGAAACCTTAGCCCCTTTTCTTGATCTCAAAGAGTAAGGGGCTATACTTGTAGCACCCCTGCCGTTTCTAATCCAGTCGATAAATATTTTGCCTGTCCGCTTGGCCTTTCTCATATTGCTTGTGTAGCGGTCAGGCCATTTCTTCTCCATTACTTCGGCAATGCCCCGTGCAAAAGCATAAAATACATCCCAGGAAACAGAAGGTTTGAAAGGAACAACCACATGATAGCCTTTGCCGCCACTAGTCTTAAGATATGCTTTCAACGAAAGTTCGGCCAGAATACTCCTGATATCCAGCACCCCCTGCCGCACCTGGGTTAAATCCATTCCTTCATCAGGATCCAGATCGAATACCATAATATCCGGCTTTTCCAGTTCATCGACACGGCTACCCCAAGTGTGAAATTCAATTGTTCCCATTTGAGCTTCCGCAATCAGCCCCACTTTGTTTTCAATGTAGAAATAATCTTCAGTTTCTCCACTACTGGTAGGGACAAGTATTGTAACGATTCCTTTGCTGTTGGGGCCGGGATGCTTTTTATAGAAGCAGGACTGGGATATACCCTTTGGACAACGTACAATACTAAGAACCCTGTAATTTACATAGGGCAGCATACGTTCTGCCACCATTTCATAATACCGAACAATATCTGCCTTTGTGATTTCAGGCTCGTCAAACATCAGCTTATCTGGATTTGTAATCTTAATTCCCTCGATAATAATACTGTTGTCCTTTACCTTCATTGGCTTCTCTAATCCTTTGTCCGTTGATTCTATTTTGATATCCCTAGGATTCATATCCAACCGCAAGCCTTTAAAGCTGGCCTGCCTTAGTATCCGTTCGTCCGTCCATTCAGTAAATTTAATTTCTGCTACTAGCTCAGGTTCAACCCAAGTTATCTTCTCATTAGCTCTTGCTTTGGGCGCCTCTATAAAAGGGGGCTCCGCTTTTTGTAAACTTTTTAATTTTTCCGCCAGTTTTTTCGCATTGATTCAGTGAAACCAGTTCCCACACGTCCGCAATAGATAAAATCCTCACGGTCATAGAAGCCAAGAAGCAGTGAGCTTATTCCACCGCTACTCTTGTCTGAAACCGTAAAACCGCCGATTACAAAGTCCTCTCTTTGGTCACATTTCAGTTTGATCCAGTCGCCGTTCCTCGTTCCGCTGTATATTGAATTGATTTTTTTGCCGATGATCCCCTCCAGGTCTGCTTCACAGGCAGCTAGAAAGCTTTCCTTTCCCTTTCCGAGGACATGTTTGCTGTAGTAGATATTTGACGGAGCGTCCTTAAGGAGAGCTTCCAGGATTTCTTTTCTCTCTAGCAAAGGACGTCCTCGTAGATCTACTCCATCCAAGGCAAGGAGATCAAAGACAATATACGTTAAGTTTTGCTTTTTGGAGTTCTTCGGATAGTTTTGCAGAGCCTGAAAATCCGTCTTGCCTTTGGAATCCGTAATAACCATTTCCCCATCTAGGATCATGGCCCTGCCGGAAGCCAAATTAATAAGGGCATTCTCCACTTCTGCAAAGCGCCTGGTATAATCGTTTCCCTTCCTGGTAATCAGCCGTGCTCTATTAGCTTCAACAAAGGCTAAAATCCGATAGCCGTCATATTTTAACTCATAAAGCCAACCGTCATCTTCCGGAACCTTAGTTGCCAATTTTGCCAACTGTACATCAGCTTCGTTAAAAGGATTTCTTGTGATTTTTTCATCTGCACCGGCTTCAATTTCTTGCATCGATCGTCCCGTCCGGATGCTAGTAGTAAATGTGGAAATCCCTGTTTCATTTTTGGCATATTCGTCTTTTTCCTTCACCAAAAGCCAGTTATTCTTCTTCTCACTATCTTTTGATTTCAGTCTGATCAAAGCCCATTTACCCTTCAGCCGTCTTCCGTGCAGAACAATCTTCAAGACGCCTTCCTGTAGCCCTTCATCCACATTACCCTGAGGCTCCCATTCACCCTCATCCCAGAGCATAACTACTCCCCCACCGTATTCTCCCTTGGGAATAGTCCCCTCAAAGTTCCTGTACTCCAGAGGATGATTCTCCACCTGTACGGCCAGCCTTTTTTCTTGCGTATTAAAGGAAGGGCCCTTTGGTACGGCCCAGCTTAGAAGTGATCCCCTCCACTCCAACCGCAAATCATAATGATCATTACGGGCGATATGGTGTTGGACAACAAACCTCAACTGCTCTATTGAATCTTCTATTTTCCCTTCAGGCTCTGGTGTCCTGGAAAAATTTCTTTTTTCATTATACTCCCTAAACCCCTCAATCATACAATTAAGCTAACTCCTCCAAGGCACTATCGATTATACTTTTATCATCCCCAAATAAATGGATTCCACAACAACCATTTTTATTTGTCGGCAGGTAATGGTAATACTTAGGGTTCCACATCATCAATTCTACTTGTCATCTATGTCTAACAGGTCATAAGTATTCGCTATCACTGGCATATTCAGATTAGCTAAGACCCGCTCTAAAATAACTCCTTCTCTTAAAGGATAGTTGAAGCCGTAACTTGCCCTTATTGCCACAGTGATGAACTGCACTCCTCGATCAATGGCCACCGGCAAGCTATCCCCTTGCAGCAGGCTCCCCACAATAACACTGGTAAAGATATCGCCGGTACCTGGAAAGTTAGCGGGAATATAGACACAGCTTACTTTCCAAAAACGATTATCTGTCCTATTATAGGCCAAAACCATTGTGTTTTTTTCTTGTTTGGGGTCAGGAATACCAGTAATTATGACTACATCCGGACCCATATCTGCTAGACGTATCAGCCAACTGCGCAATTCTTTTTCTGTCATAGCAGTATGAAATTCCTCGTCTAGAAGTAATGCCGCTTCTGTAATATTAGGAGTAATAACATTAGCCTTTTTGATTAACTCCTTCATTGCCTGAACCATTTGTTGGTCCATAGTGGCATAAAGCTTCCCATCGTCACCCATTACTGGATCGACTACTACTAAGGTGTCTTTTCGAGCAAAGCTTTCAATAAATCGAGAAACTATTTCCCCTTGGCGTGGTGATCCTAAAAAACCACTGTAGATTGCCTCAAACTCCAGTTCTAACTGTTGCCAATGAACTAGAAATTTTTCCATTGAATCTGTAAGATCTATAAAGCTATAACCTGGGAAATCACCAGTGTGTGTTGATAGAACTGCAGTCGGCACAGAGCAGACCTGGATCCCCATAGTGGAGAGAATAGGTATTGTTACCGCCAGAGAGGACCTACCAAATCCTGATAAATCATTAATTGCAGCTACTCGTTTTACGGGTCTATTTCTATTCATTTATAAATCCTCCTAACATTAAAACAGCGACGCCCAAGAATTCCATAAGCTTTGTACTGCCGGAACAATCTTCTCAGCAGCTATACCGCCATATGCTAGTAATACTGAAGAGGGGCTACCCTTTTGCTTAGCTTTATGATCATCCATAAAGTAGCTGCTAATAGGCTGAACCTTGACCCCGGCCTCCTCCGCCAGTTTGGCTAGTTCTTCGGAGCTTACAGAGGATTGGACTTCCAATAGTATATGCAAGCCAGATTCCTGACCCAAAATACGGACCTTATCCTTCATTATTTCCCTTATTGCTTCAACCAGTATTTGATTTTTTCGGGCATACAGCTTGCGTAGGCGCCGAGTTTGTCGCTCTAGACAACCATCCTTTAAGTAATTAGCTAGGGTAAGCTGCTCAATTTGGGAGGAAGTCTGATTGTATTGTTTTCCCTGTTTTTGATAAGCATCGAGTAATTCTGGTGGCAGCACCATATAACTTATACGCAAGGAAGGTAACATGGTTTTAGAAAAAGTGCCCAGATAGACTACACTTTTCCCTTGATTCAAGCCTTGGAGGGAGGGCAACGGTCTCCCCAAATAGCGGAGTTCACTGTCATAATCATCCTCAATAATTAAACCACCTTGCTCATGAGCCCAGTTCAGGAGCTGGCTCCTTCTGGTGATGGGCATCGCCGTACCCATAGGAAACTGATGGGAGGGGCTGACATAGACTGCCTTAATTTTCTGCTGATGTAGCTGTTCTATCTTAATACCCTCTTCGTCCATCTGCAAAGGGATAATAGTAAAACCATGATCCCGGAAAACATAGCGGCCCTGACGAAAACCGGGCTCCTCAAAACCAATTGGTCCATAAGCCGGTGTCAATAAACCTGCCAGCAAGTGTAAAAGACTTTGTACCCCTGCACCCACAACTACTTGCTGAGAATCGCAGATTACTCCCCGGGAACCTCTAAGATACTTAACAATCTCTTGGCGCAATTCAGGTTCGCCCTGATAGTACCCATAAACCAGCAAGCGCTGTTCATTTTTCAGGACCTTATTGGTATAACGGCGCCAAAGGGCAAAATCAAAACTATCCTGATC
>JAPXME010000103.1:0-6653 GCA_033809185.1 Clostridiaceae bacterium | reverse complement strand
CTGTTAAAGGTGCAGGTAAAACTGACTTATGCTTAGTTCGCCAAAAGTATGTCACCATCTATGGCGATATGTTTGATGATGATTACATCAGAGTAACCAGATAGTATTGAAAGATATAAAACATCAAAAAATAAAAAGAACCGGAGTACTATCCTCACTTAGGAAAAAGCACTCCGGTTCTTATTGTGAAAACAACAAGGTTCCCGGGACCCGTCAGCAATCTTTGGTTTCGTTGATGGGTGCGTTCTTATTTCTCCCATACTACATTATCCGTAAAACCAATTCAGTTAGATAGACGGCTAGACAGGCTGCTACGGCCACTATTAAAAGCCCCTTTTCTCGTATAGCAAGAATGATTGCTATTGCTGTTCCGACTAAGGCTGACCACAAAGAGGATGTAGAGGTAAAGATATCCGGAAAGGTCATAGCCCCTAATACAGCATAAGGCACATAATGAAGAAAAGAGATAATAAATCGGTTAGTAATTTTTCGCCTGATGAGAACTAAAGGCAACATTCTGATCAGGTAAGTAACACTGGCCATTACCAAGATGTTACGCAATATGAAGGAATATGTCATGGCTTATCCTCCTCCTTAAGAGGGAAAAGAATAGCTCCCAAGGCTGAAGCCACTATAGCACAAATTATAATTACAAAGCCGCTGGAGAGATTTTGCAATACTGGAATATAGCGAATGGCAAAACTTAAGGCAACGGCTAAGAGCAGTACTAATAGCACCGGACGGCTATGCTTGGCTGGAGGAACAATAATAGCAATGAACATACCATAGATGGCAATATTTAAGGCAGAACGGAGTGTTGCCGGTAGTATTATACTGGCTGCGGCGCCTAAAAAGGTGCCTAAGGCCCAGCCTATATACGGTGCAGTAATTAAGCCATACATATAACGGCGCCCTATCTCAGAGGGTTTACCTGTAGCTACAGCAAATATTTCATCGGTAACGCCAAAGGAGATTAAAAAGCGATGTAATATATTAAATGTTTTATCAGCCTTCTGAGAAATTGAAAGGGACATTAAGGCGTAACGTAAGTTGATGACCATTTGAGTAAGTATCATTTCAAAATAAGTTGCACTGGCTACTATAAGACCAAGACCGGCAAACTGGCCGGCCGAGGTTAGGTTAGTCATAGAAATAAGTACTGCTGCCCAAACGGGTAAACCCATGTTAACAGCCATCATGCCGAAGGTAAAGGATACCGAAAGATAACCGAGGCCGATAGGTATACCATCTCTAAGGCCTATGGCATAACTGTTAAGGGATTTATTTTTTGAGTCCATTGACAAACCTTTCAATCCTTTTTATGGCTTCTATGATGTTCTCCATAGAGGAAGCGTAACAAGCACGTACAAAGCCTTCTCCGACTTTACCAAAAGCGGGGCCTGGTACAACTAGTACTCCCTCGGAGAGCAGTAATTGATCACAGAATTCTTCTGAAGTTAAACCAGTGCTTTTGATGGAAGGGAATAGATAGAAAGCTCCCTTGGCCTCAAAACAGGTGAGACCAATATTATTAAAGCCGTCTATTAGAACACGACGTCTACGGTTATATTCCTTGACCATATCTTCCACCGCAGCATCACCTTTTCTTAAGGCTTCAATAGCTGCATATTGAGCAGTTGTCGGAGCACACATGATTGCGTATTGGTGAATTTTTGTCATAGCACTAATTAATTCTGGATGACCGCAAGCATAGCCGATCCGCCAACCAGTCATAGCAAAAGCCTTGGAAAATCCATTGATTACTATGGTTTTGTCATACATTTCCGGGAAACTGGCGATGGATACATGTTTACCCTCATAAGTCAGCTCAGCATAGATTTCATCAGAAATAACAATAATATTCTTATCTTTTAGAATTTCAACAAGAGCAGCTAATTCATCTCTGGTTAATAAAGCACCTGTCGGATTGTTAGGGAAGGGTAGGATCAATACCTTAGTCTGCTCAGTAATGGCTTTTTCCAGAAGTTCGGGAGTTAGCTTAAATTGGTCTTCGGCCCGGAGCTCAATTGGTACTGCTGTAGCCCCTGCTATTCTAGTGCAGCCTTGATAGGCTACAAAGCTAGGCTCAGGGATAATTACTTCATCACCAGGGCCAGCTAAAGTCCGAATAGCCAGATCGATACCTTCGCTGCCACCTACTGTAACCAGGATTTGTGTGCGAGGTTCGTATTTTAATTGATATTTTCTCTGCAAATAGTTAGAAAGCTCCTCCCGCAATTCGATCATACCAGAGTTGGAAGAATAGTGGGTATGGCCGCGCTCTAAGGAGTAGATTCCATATTCGCTGATATTCCAAGGTGTTGTAAAATCAGGTTCGCCAACTCCCAACGAGATAACATCCTCCATCTCGTTGATCATATCGAAGTATTTACGGATTCCCGAAGGAGGTAACTCCTTGATGTTGTTTAAGACATAATCGGACATGTTCATAGTATGATAGCCTCCCTATCGTCAGGGCTTTTATCTTCAAAAATTGAGCCTTTATCTTTATACTTTTTAAGAACAAAGTGGGTAGAGGTACTAAGGACTGACTCTAACGGGGCCAGCTTTTCGGCGACAAAGAGTGACACTTCTTTAATGGTCTTACCTTCAACTATCACCGTAAGATCAAAACTGCCAGACATTAGGTAACAAGCCTTTACCTCTGGGAATTTGTAGATTCGCGATGCAACCTTATCGAAGCCTTCCCCACGTTGAGGTGTAACTTTTACTTCTATTAAAGCCACAACACTTTCCTTACTGGTTTTTTCCCAGTTTATCAAAGCGGAATAGCCAACGATTACTTTTTCCTCTTCGAATTTTTTAATAGCTTGCTTAATTTCTTGCAAGTCTTTGCCTGTCATCACCGCAATCTGCTCTGGGCTTGTGTTACTATTTTTCTCTAATATTTCTAGTATCTCTTCCATGGTCATCGCTCCTTTATAAATTAATTTATTTTTTTAGGTAATAAAAAACTCCTCAATCCCATCAATTAGGGACGAAGGAGTATTTCGCGGTACCACCCTAGTTAGTGACTAAGCACTCTCTCTGCCAGGACTGTTATCCTGCCCCTCTGTAACGTGAGGACACGTCTCCCTCTACATTGAATTATAATTCATTTTTCAAGGGCAATACTCAAGGGCTGCTTCAACACGCATCACTACCGGGCTCTCACCTACCCCGGTTCGCTTAGAGTTTAGGCAATGTTTACTCTTCCCTCTCATTGTATTTTTTCGTATTCAATTAATTTTAACCATTATACTAGATATTTTTAAGAGTTACAAGAATTCCTAAAAAAAATAAGACCTTAAAGTGGTATAAAAGCAATACAATAAGTTCTCATTAGAGTCGAAGGAAAAAAATTAGTTTATGTACAGATAATGTTATGGCTGGTATAATGTGCTTAGATAATAAACTTGATAAGAGGTGAGAGGTCATGAGCTTTTTTAAAAAGTTAGGGGAAACGGCCAAAAATACTGCTTCAACAATCGGGGCAAAATCAGCCAACTTAGTAGAAATAAGCAAACTCAAGATGGCTAAGAATCAGCACGAGGGAAAAATTAACGAAAAAATCGCGGAGATTGGGCGTTTAGTTTATGCAGCCCATAAAGAAGGGGTGGAGCTTGATCAGGAAAAGCTACAGGAGAAATATAGTGAAATAGAGGGGTTGGAGGCTCAAATCAAGGAGATAGAGTCTCAAATGGAGCAGCTTAGAGAGGATACTGAGGCTGCATCGAAAACTGCTGAGGAAGATACAGCTCAAGAACCATCTCAAGATACTACGGATGTAGAAGAAAAATTGGAAGCCGAAACAGCGGAAACAGAGACCGTGGAATCTGGAGCGGAAGAAACAGCCGATCCTATTGAAACTACAGAGGCTACAGCAGAACCAGCGACAGTAAAGAAATTTTGTACTAATTGCGGAAGCCAATTAGGAGAAGGTGCTAAATTCTGCTCTGGTTGTGGGCAGCCTGTTTGAGTAAAAATTACTGCATTGAAAAGGCTCTTATCTGGAGCCTTTTTTTTGTGGGATATAAAGTGATATAATTGCTCATAAGGTGATAAAGATATGTACGATTTAGCCATAATTGGGGCTGGACCTGCAGGGTCAACCCTAGCCAGACTACTAGGAACGGAGTATAAAACTCTCCTCTTAGACAGACGTGAACTACTTGAACCAAAAGAAGATTCTTTTGAAAAAAGTTGTGGAGGGTTGATTGCTCCTGACGCTCAGCAGATGTTAGCCAAGCTGGGGTTAGGTGTGCCCCTTGAGGTATTGGTAGGACCACAGCTTTTTACTGTGCGGACAATAGATGTACAGCAAAAGCTGGAGCGTTATTATCAGCGACATTATATCAATATTGATCGGGAGAAATTTGACTCCTGGCTTGTTTCCCTACTGCCGGATTCGGTTGATACTAGGTGTGGTGCTTTGTTTCGGCGATTCAGCCGTGAAGGAGAAGGGATAAAAATTCAGTTCCAACATCATGGCAAGACTTACACTGAAAAAGCCAGATATTTAATAGGAGCGGATGGCGCTCAATCAATGGTCAGGCGGCAAATGGTCCCTGAATTCTCACAGCGTAGCTATATTTCTGTGCAGGAATGGTTTGAGGTAGCCAATAACCAACCTTACTTTTCTGCTATCTTTGATCGAGATATATCGGACTTTTATTCTTGGACCATACCAAAAGGTAATGAACTAATAGTCGGAGCAACAGTCAGGCCTAGAGATAATGTTATTCAAAAGTTTGAACTGCTCAAAACAAAATTACGTCAGCAGGGTTTTGACTTGCCCGAGACTAAGTTAATTAAGCGGAATGGAGCGTTTATCTTGCGTCCCTGTGGTATTAAACAGATATATCTTGGGGAGGGTAACATTGCTTTGATTGGAGAAGCTGCCGGTTGGATTAGCCCAACCTCAGCAGAAGGTTTAAGTTATGCCTTTAGAAGCGCTTTAGCCTTGGCCAAAAGTGTTCAAGCAAGTACTGGCAATCTAATAAGCGAATATCGTCGGAATACAGCTAGCCTTAGAATGAATATCCGTGGCAAAAACCTGAAAGCCCCTTTCATGTATAATCCTTTCTTGAGAAAGCTAGCTCTCAGTTCAGGCCTTCTCAGTATGGATATTAATAAATAAGGTGTCATTATTAGAATAACGTGATAACGACAACTAATAAAAAGTAGCCGGTAGGGACAGAATAGCAGTAAAGTGTTACTAAGCGAGGGGAAAGAAAAGTGTCCCATGAAGAGGTAAACTACAATCAGGCCAAGAAGTGGGTTTATTATGTCTTAGGTGTCTTGGAGGCTATATTAGCCTTTCGATTGATTCTCAAGTTGTTAGGGGCTAACCCAAGAAGCGGCTTCGTTTCTCTGGTATATAATATTTCACAAGTTTTTTTAGCTCCATTTAGCGGGATCTTTCGTTCCTTGACTTCTCCAGGTATTGAGACGTCCTCCGTCTTTGAACCAGGTACTTTGGTAGCCATGATTGTCTACGCTTTACTTGCTTATGCTATTGTAAAAATTATTGAGATTAGAAAATCCCGTTTAAAGTCATAAATACAGAATCGAAAGTTATTAGAAAAGCGACCGAGAAGCAAAAAGTGCTTCCTTGGTCGCTTTTTTATTGCAAGCCATCCTTTGTAAAGCCGAGCTTTTGAAGGGCTGCTAAGATTGGTGTGGCTAGTACAGCGCCTCCTACTGCTTGAGTAATATTGAAAGGCACATTAAGGATTGCAACCGCAAGTCCATAGAGAACAGTTTCAAAAAGAAGATAGCCTCCAACCATCACAATGCTTCCTGCTAAAACTGCTATGGTAAAAGCTCCGATATTGACCAATAAAGTATCACTTTTTTTGCTTAAGGCTAAATAGATGGCCCCTACTATTGCTGCATCTAGGAATTTGATGACAAAGGTAACTGGAGCATACACAGCATATCCAGAAAAGAGGTCAGCTAAAGTTGAGCCGATGGCAGCGGAAATTCCACCAGTGAGAGGGCCTAACAGGATACCACAAAGATAAACCAAGGTGTCACCTAGATGGATATAGCCTCTGGTTGGTGCCGGTATTTCTACCAGCATAGTACAGATAAGAACTAATGCTGCCAGTAAGCCAGCTAAGACTAAATGTCGAATTGATAATTTACGCATCTAAGCCTCCAAACGGTAATATTCTTCTTGCCAAGCCAAAAAACATTACATATAATTTAATACAACAGTGACCGCTTTGAAAGGTACAGATTTAATAAAAACGAAAAGGACAGTTGGAGATAGTAATGCTTAATATAGCTTTAAAAATTGAAAAAAAGGGAGATAAGCCCCTCTATATTCAGCTTTATGAACAAATCAAGGAAGGGATAATTCATGGCTCTATCTTACCGGAAACGAAGTTGCCCTCGATTAGACAATTGGCCAAGGAACTTGACTTAAGTAAGACAACTATTGAAGCGGCCTATCAGCAACTAACAGCAGAAGGATATATTACTAGTTTGCCTAATATCGGTTACTTCGCGAGTAATCTGGAACACTCCAGCTATATCATTCCACAGAATAAAAAGGAACTAAAGAAACAGACCATACCAATAACACCTAGGGAGAATAAAAAAATAATCTATGATTTTTGTAGTAACAGTCTTGATCAGGATAGTTT
>JAPXME010000102.1:1647-6684 GCA_033809185.1 Clostridiaceae bacterium | reverse complement strand
TGATTTTCTTGTGGTTCTTGATCCAATTACATGATATCACAGCGGAGATACTCTCTTTTTCTATTTTTAACTTTTACCCCAAAGTAATTTTACGCTAACCCACCATTTTTCTCCTAACAATCTATCTAAAATAATCGCCACTGCACTTCGGACCGAAAGGTGATTATAGGCACCTCTACCGTAAATAGGCTCTAGGATATAATCACAGCTCTCAAGGACTTCTTGAGTCAAGCCCCAGCCTGTCCCAAAGAGCAGTAGATAATTAGCCTTATCTGTCTCCTCTATTTCCTGGTGTAACTTTAGATAAGAAACAGTATTGTCATATTTTCTAGCATCAGTAACCACAGTATAAAGCGGTCCAGGATAGTTATTTCTTATCTCCTCTTGAACATCTGCAATACTTTTCATTAGAGATACTATATCCAAAGCCTCTTTGCGATCTGGATTATACTCAGCACCATAACCTTTCTGCCAAAAGTCTAGCAAGTCTTGAATTAGATTGTGCTGACTCTCTAAGGGGTGAATCAGATAATAGTGGGTAACATTGTATGTAGCAGCACATCTAGCAATATCATGAATATCCAGATTAGCAATTGAGCTTGTGATAATATCCTTATTCTTATTGTAAATAGGGTAATGTACTAGTCCTACAAAAACCTTACTCATCGTCCCTCTCCTCGGCGTCTATTTCAGCTAGGAGCTTTAAATCCTCCTTGCTTAACTCCAGCTTATCAAGTAACTCAGGACGCCGTTCCTTCGTCCTGCGTAATGATTCCTTACGACGCCAGAGCCTAATCTTTTCATGATTACCGGAAACCAAAACCTCCGGAACACTTATTCCACGAAATTCACGAGGTCTGGTGTAATGAGGATGCTCCAAAAGCCCTTGATAAAAAGAATCTTCATAAATTGACTCCTCTTCACCAAGAACCCCGGGTATGAGGCGACTTATCCCATCAATAACCACCATGGCCGGTAATTCACCACCAGTTAGGACATAATCACCAATAGAGATTTCCTCATGAACTAGACTACGGATTCTCTCATCAAAACCTTCATAATGACCGCAGATGAAGGCTAGCTTATCCTCCTGAGCTAATTCCTTAGCCATATCCTGTGTAAAAGTCCGTCCCTGAGGGCTCATTAAGATTATCTTACCAGGGTAGAGAGAGGGATCCCCTAAGGTATCCTCCACAGCCAAAAAAATCGGCTCAGGCATTAAAACCATTCCTGCCCCGCCACCGAACGGATAATCATCTACATTATTATGCTTACTGGTAGAATACTTCCGAAAATCAACTAGCTTAAAATCCAATAGTCCTTTTTCCTGAGCCTTTTGCAGAATACTTGTATTCAGCGGACCAGAAAACATTTCCGGAAATAGGGTAAAAATTGTGATTTCCATAGCTACCTCCGCGAAAACTAATCCATTAATCCGGGTGGTAATTTAACTATCATCCGTCCGGCAGAAAGATCGATTTCTTGCACAATCTCCTTCACCGCCGGAATGTAGAACTTTTTCCCTTCCTCCGACTCAATTAGATACAAATCATTGGCCGGATTATCTATCACATCAATAATTTTTCCCAATAATTCCTCGTCTTCATAAACAGCTAAACCGATAAGCTGAAAAATATAATAACGTCCCTCTGGTAAAGGCTGCAATTCATCCTGAGGTAATTCCAAATAAGAGCCTTTTAATTGGACGGCAGTATTCATATCCATAACTTCAGCAAGCTCAAGGATCACCATGTTTTTATGGAGTCTGGCTTTTCTTACGCTAAATTTGTTATAGCTATTATCCTTTTGTTTGATATAGGCATGATCCAGACGGAAAAAACGCTCAGGATCATCAGTGAGAGGAAAAACCTTAACCTCCCCTTTATGGCCATGAGTATTTACTATTTGTCCGATTTTTATATACTGCTCCATCTCTATACCTGCCTATTCCCCTCTAGCTCACATTGTCGCTCATGCGAAGAAAGGGCCCTAAAAGGCCCCTCTTAATCCACAATATCTACAACAACTCTTTTACTATCTTCCCGAGAAGCTGCAGCTTTGACCACGGTACGAATAGCCTTAGCAATCCGGCCCTGTTTCCCGATAACTTTTCCCATATCATCTGGGGCAACATGGAGTTCGAGTACGATTGCATAATCATCTTCCCGTCTTGTCACCTCAACAGCTTCAGGATTATCCACGAGGGCTTTGGCTAGGACTTCTACTAATTTTTCCATTGTCCTACCCCCTTAACAATCAAGTTATTCACTTAATTTAGCCATAACCCCTGCTTTATTCAGCAGCGACTTTGCTGTCTCGGAAGGCTGGGCTCCAGTCTTTAACCAATATAAAGCCCGCTCTTCATTCACTTCGAGAACAACCGGCTCTTTTGTAGGATCATAATATCCGATTTCCTCAATAAATCTACCATCACGAGGGGAACGGGAATCAGCCACTACCAAGCGATAAAATGGATTTTTCTTAGCGCCCATTCTTCTTAATCTAATGCGTGTAGCCATGTATTAGGTCACCTCCTCAAACTGAATATATGGACACGGATGTCCTAATGCCGCGGTGCCATGGACGGCAAGGAGCGGCCCATTTATTGCAAGAAAGGAAGCTTCAAGCCACCTTTTTTACCTATTTTACCTTGCTGCAAAGAAGTCATTTGTTTAATCATCATTTGAGTTTGGGCAAATTGTTTTAGAAGCTTATTTACTTGCTGCACAGAAGTGCCGCTACCCCGGGCAATTCTTTTCCGCCGACTGCCATTGATTATCTCAGGCTTGCGCCTTTCCTCCATTGTCATAGCGCGGATAATGGCCTCGGTTTGCTTCATATCTTTTTCGTCAACTTCAATATCCTTCATACCCTTAATCTTGCCTAAACCAGGTATCATACCTAAAAGATCACCCATGGAGCCCATTTTCTTCATTTGTTGAAACTGATCGAGAAAATCATCCAGAGTAAATTCATTTTTGCGCAGCTTTTTCTGCAATTCTTCTGCCTTTTTGGCATCGTAATTTTCTTGAGCCTTTTCAATCAGGGTTAGCACATCACCCATTCTCAAGATCCTGGAAGACATCCGTTCAGGGTAAAAGGGCTCTAAGGCATCTAGTTTCTCACCCATACCCACGAATTTAATTGGGGTACCGGTAACGGCCTTAACCGATAAAGCAGCACCGCCTCTGCTATCACCATCTAATTTGGTGAGTACTACTCCATCTAAGCCTAATAGTTCATTAAAGGATTCGGCCACATTGACAGCATCTTGACCAGTCATGGCATCAACCACAAGCAAGATCTCATGAGGATTAACCTCTGATTTAATCTTTGCCAGCTCTTCCATTAAGGCTTCATCAATATGCAGCCGTCCAGCCGTATCCAGTATTACTGTGTCAAAACCCTGCTTTTCAGCATGGTTCTTAGCTGCTTTAGCTATATCCACCGGATTCTGCTCTCCCATGGAGAAAACAGGGATATCTAATTGTTCACCTAAAACCTGTAACTGCTTAATAGCTGCAGGACGATAGACGTCACAAGCTACCAGTAAAGGCTGTCGCCCTTGTTTTTTCAAGAGTCGGGCCAATTTACCACTGGAAGTAGTCTTACCTGAGCCTTGTAGGCCAACCATCATAATAACTGTTGGAGGCTTAGAAGCATTAGTGATCTTACTGACAGTACCACCCATTAGCTTCGTCATTTCTTCGTGAACAATCTTGATAACCTGTTGTCCCGGAGTTAAGCTTTCCAGAACCTCGCTACCTACAGCTCTTTCCTTTAAGGTAGCGATAAACTCCTTTACAACCTTATAGCTAACATCAGCTTCCAAAAGGGCTATCCGTACCTCTCTCATAGCCGCTTCAACATCTTTTGCCGTAAGCTTTCCTTTGCCCCGAAGCTTTTTAAATACATCTTGTAACTTGTCGGATAATCCTTCGAAAGCCATTAGTTTTCACCTACCAATTGTCCTCAAGTTTTTGTAAATATTCGTTAATAAGCTTTTCGTTTATCTGCGGAAACTCTTGTTTTATCCTGCTTATTTCCAGACGAATTAAGCTGATCAATTCCTGGTTTTTCTGATACCTCGCCACTAAGCCAAGCTTTTCCTCGTATAAATTTAGAGCATCCTCTGTTCTTTTCAATAAATCGAAAATTGCTTGTCGCGAAACATTTTTTTGTTCCGCAATCTCCCCTAAAGAGAGATCCTGTTGATAATATAGATCATATATTTCCTTCTGTTTTGGGGTTAGCAGACTTCCATAAAAGTCAAAAAGCAGAGGGCGCAGAGTTAATTCATCCATCTCGTCACCGCCTTGATATCTGCCGTGCTTGCTACTGTAAATATAGAATTGTTAATAATTTACCTGCAAGCTATAAAGTAATAATACTTGACAGTATTATTCTACAGACTCATCTAGTCACTGTCAAGTAAAAATCTTAGCTTAGCTTAATTCAGATCAAGATATTAGGTCATACTCTCCTAAACTGCTGCATAATAGTATTCAGTGTGTTTGTTTCCTTTGAGTGTTTGTTGTTTTGTAGCCATAACAAGATACAGGTAATAGAGGCATTTTTCGGGAGGAAAACCTGAATACTATGTTGAATACTCAACTTAGTATTGAGACATCTATACAACTAGTGGGGCCAAGTGTTTTTGTCCGCTTCATTACAAAAGGAGGAGGTAAAAATGATGAAAGAGACACAGAGTAGGTATTTACATTGGTTGAATAACCCCAATATAACCCCTTCCCTATTAACAGAATTACAGGCAATCCAAAATGATCCGGCTGAAATCACTGACCGCTTCTATAAAGACTTAGATTTTGGCACAGCAGGCTTAAGAGGCATAATTGGTGCCGGCACTAACCGCATGAACATCTATACAGTACGCAAAGCCACTCAAGGCTTAGCCAATTACATAAATAAGCTGGTCTCCGGCGATAAATCAGTGGTCATTGCCTACGATACCAGATATATGTCCAGAGAATTCGCTTTAGAAAGCGCCTTAACTCTGGCCCGTAATAAGATTAAAGC
>JAPXME010000102.1:0-1637 GCA_033809185.1 Clostridiaceae bacterium | reverse complement strand
CTTCCGAGAAGTAACAGCGACACCTATACTGTCTTACGCCATTGGCTACCTGCAAGCCTCTGCAGGAATTGTCATCACTGCCAGCCATAACCCTAAAGAATATAACGGCTATAAAGTATATTGGTCTCACGGAGGGCAAGTAGTCGATGAACTTGCTCTAGCAATTACGAATGAAATTCGACAAACCGGAGATGAACTGGCCATTCCGGCCTGGACAATAGAAGAGGCAGAACAGGCCGGCCTCCTAAAATGGGTAGATGATGATGTATATCAAAGCTATCTAGCCAAAGTTAATAATCTCATACTTCGTCCCGAACTTATCCGTCAGGAAACCGATTCGTTAAAAATCGTCTATACCCCTTTGCATGGAACAGGTAACAAGCCAGTCCTGGATCTTCTTAAAACAGCAGGTTTTCAAAGGGTATATCCCGTCAACCAACAGACTTCACCAGACCCTGAATTCACAACAGTAACATACCCTAATCCAGAAGAGCCTGCAGCTTACGAATTAGCCTTAGCTAAGGCCCGAGAAATTTCAGCGGACTTGATTCTCAGTACCGACCCTGACGCAGACAGAATTGGCGTTATGGTTAAGGATAATAGCAGTGAATATCAACTTATCACAGGTAATCAGTTAGGAGCCTTACTAATCGATTATATTTTAAGAGCCCGACAAGAAATGGGGACAATTCCTGCCAACGGAGTCATTATTAAGACTATTGTCACTTCTGCAATGGGCAGTGAAATTGCAGCTAAGTACGGCGTTAAAACCCTTGACGTTCTCACCGGTTTCAAATATATCGGCGAAAAAATTGCCCAATATGAAAAGGATCAAAGTCAAACCTTTCTTTTCGGCTATGAAGAAAGCTATGGTTTCTTAGCCGGGGATTTTGTCAGAGATAAGGACGCTGTCCAGATCTGCCTCTTGGTCTGCGAAATGGCCGCCTATTACCGGACCAAGCAACAATCACTTCTGGACAGACTAGACGAACTATATCAAGAACTAGGCTATTACAAAGAAGATTTATTAAATATCAACTTAGCCGGAATAGCCGGACAAGAAAAAATCGCCCGAATCATCGAATCTTGGCGTAATAATCCTCCCCTAGCTATAGGCGACACTGCCGTAGCAATTGTGGCCGATTATCATCTTGGCCAAATCCAAAAGATTTCCGAAAATAAAATATCTCCTACTAATCTGCCCCAGAGTAATGTCCTGCACTATACCTTAGCAGACGACTCCTGGTTTTGTATTCGACCCTCCGGTACAGAGCCAAAACTAAAGATCTACTTTGGGGTCAAGGATACCACTTCAGAAGCCGCTATTAATAAGCTCAATCGTCTTCGGGAAGATGTCCTGAACCGTGTAAACTCAATTAAATAGTCTTAAAATAAATAGTCTTAAAAAACAACAGCGTTAGTATATCGATTCCTTACAAGAATTTGGTATGCTAGCTCTGTTCTTTCCTTTGTTAGAACTAAAGCGAATTTACACCGGTAACTATGTCTTACGATACAAGTCTTAGACAGTTCTAGGTGCGGAATTGGCAGGCAACTCTCTGTTCTTTCCTTAATAATAGACATAAAGCAAATAACAAGAACAGAGAGCAGCATACCTTTGACAAGCATAGCCAAAC
>JAPXME010000101.1:0-7000 GCA_033809185.1 Clostridiaceae bacterium | reverse complement strand
ATACTATAATATTTCATTATTATCACCTCTCTATATACAATTATATCATACTTTTATAAATTGTATATAGAGTTTTACAATTTTTTATAAAATTATTTTAGCTGTTGTTACCCCTCCTTTCTTAACTACGCAAAAACGGTCCTTAGTTGGGCCGTTTTTGCATCTTGTTACTTAACTGGCACGAAGGGGGACTAAAATATATTTAGCCGACTTGTCTTCCCCGGTAATTAATACCGGTGCTGATCCGCCAGTGAAGCCCAAATGTAAATCTTCTCCGGTGAATTTTGTTACCTCGTACAAATATTGAGCGTTGAAGCTTATCTTTTCTTCAACTTCTGAGCCCTTTTTGAGGGGCAGAATCTCAGATATTTGGTTGGATTCCTCCGACGCAGAGTAGACTTTTAAATCTTCTGTTTGAAGCGTGAGCTGTACTACCGGAACAGTTTTTTGGGGGAAGAGGTTAACCCTTTCCAGCGTTCCTTGTAAAATTCCAGTTTCTACAATAATAGAATGATCAGAATTAGGGACGACTGCCCTATAATTAGGAAAATTGCCATCCAGCAATTGGGATGTAAATACTACTTCTTCCGATTTAAAACATATTGTATTTTTGCTGACCATTACTTGAACCGAGGTTTTGATTTTACTCAAAACCTTTAGCAGCTCAGTGACGTTTTTTAGTGGAACGATCAATTGCCTTTTTTCTGTTGGTGGCACCTCAAATGTGTCAACGTTATAAATTGCCAGTTTATGAGTGTTGGTTCCCACGAAGTTGATTGACTCTTCTTCGATGTCAAACAATACGCCTGTAAACACTTGCCTGAAGTGTGTTTTAGCACAGGCAAATATAGTATTTTGCAAGGCTTTCTGTAACGTAAAGGCCGGAACAGTAAATAATTCCGAAAATTCGTCTAAATTGATAGGGTCTACCCATCCTTCCTCAGACAGTATGTTAACTACGCCTCTACTCCTGCCGTACTTAATTACAAGCTTGTTGTCAACCACTTCTAATATTAGCTGGATGTTGTCCAGTTTCGAAACAAAATTTGTTAAATACTGGGCGTTAACCAAAGTTCTTCCTTCGTTGATAACTTCAACGTCAGAAATAACTACTTTGCTGGCGGTTTCTATATTCTGGGATGAAACCGTTAGTTTTCCGTCTTTTGCTTCCAGTAATGCTCCGGCTAATGACTGAATAATATTGCTACTTGATGATGTTCTTACTGTGATAGACAGCGCTTCAGCCAGCTTATTTTGATCGATCAGTATTTTCATTCTTTTTTCCTCCCTATTGGCAAATAGCGACCCGTAGGCCGCTATTTGATTTCTCTAACTTCGAAACGCTATTTTATAGAAATAATTTTGAAGAGTCAAAGTGCACTATTTGGCCTTTTTCATTTTCTCTGCTACATGACCAGTGAAAAGCACTTCTTGCAATAGCATTCAAATACGTTTTTCTGCCTAAGATTTCTAGCACTTCTGTTAAAGTTATTCTTTCACCGTCAAGCTCATACTCTGTTTTGTTTGTTGCTCTTTCAATCTGCTCGAAGTCACTACTTTTATATCCCCAACTTTTTAATAATTTCTTATCTTCATCTGTTAGTTTCATAGCATACTCCCTTCTTGAGTCTACAGGTCACTGGGGATTAAGGCCTTCAGGGCGTCTTGTAATTCTACATATTTATCGAGTTGCGCTACTAAGAACGCAACAGCGTTGCGTTCTGCCTCGTTAAAATCATCGGTACTTAAATCCACGTTAGTTAAGTTCAGTCCATAGCACGATAGTAGCCACGTCCCGGGATAATGGATATGACGATGAATAACGATGGGGAAACCACAAATTTCAGCCTTCAAGGTATTTGGTATACGCTCTTTGTCTCCCCTACTATAACTTGTAACGTCTTTCCAGGCTATTAACATTATTAATCCTCCTTATAGTCCTCTAGCGGGCACCAATCTGGTATAATCCTGCCCACGTTTTTACGCGTCGCCCGGCAATACTTCTGCCGGTATTTCTGGGGAAATTTTCCCGCCCATTTTTCGCGGCAATTAGGGCATTTTCCGCAGGATTTAATTATTTGCAGATATACTTTCATAAGAATTTCCCTCCTCTTGCAGCTGAGTCTTCTTCTTTTTTCTTCGGGAGTCCTTAATCTCTATAATGTAGTCGGCTTTGATCTTGGATTTTAATTCGTTCTTAAAGTCCTGACTCCATCCGAAGGAATCAATAACCGCATTAATGTTGCCATCATACTTTATTATGGCTTCTGACAATATTGCGGTTATGAATTCTACTGGCACTATTGCATCAATAGTACACACGCAAGAGCTACCGGATTCTAAAATTATTCTGCCATCTCCCAAGTCTGTGATGGCTATAAAATCACCGCCATTGTTGCCTTCGATATATATATGATTTCCATGTATCTTGTCAATTTCGGCATCGGGCTTTTTTGGGGGATCTACAACTTTAGATATTGACACCAATTTTTTCATAATACTCCTTTCTTATAATTGTGTCCGGGACAGGAACTCCTGCCTCCTGCCATCAAAAGTCAAGATATGAGAGTTAATCTCTTCTTCAGTCAGCAGAATGTTCAACACACTAAAAACCATCGTAGCAGCCAAGTCATTGGCTCCTATGTTCTGAGGTGCTTCCAGTGCGTTCTGAATGCAACTTCTGGGTGGTTCATCGTCTTCGATAATGGCATCGGGGAAAATCTCCCCTACCGGTGGCAGGATGAGTTTATTAACTTCCCTATAGCCGGTTACGACCTGGCCGGAATATCTGCCGTTCCCTGCGTCTATATAGTACAAATTGTGGCGATACCCTAGCCCATTCCAATTCTTAAACAAGTCATGCATTACCCGGCGGGCAGAGTTATTATCTACGCACCCGATAAGTATGCAAGATTGCTGAGAATAAGAATATCTATCGTCTCTTAGCGAGAGAAACAACTCTCTCAGCTTTTCCGGCGATTCAATTCTTTCAGGAACAGACCCGATATTGATTCCGAAGTGTAGGCTGTATCGTTGAGCCATAACATGGGCTTTGTTTTTGCCTAGGTCGTTCCGAACAAAGTTCTGCCGATACAAATTGGCTTCTTCTACGGTATCGGGGTCAACGACGGTTAAAAAGAAATTTGTCTCTCGCTTAAACTGCTTGAGTGTCATAAGCAGCCTGGCGAGTTTGGGAACCAGGTAACCCCCGGTTCCCCCACAACCAACAAGGACAATACTAACGGTAGGATGAAGGTTTATTTGCATATTCCCCCTCCTAACCCATCTTCTCGAACTTTACTCCGCAATAAACGTAAGGCTCCTCGCCTTCCTTTTCTGGCTTGACGATCATAAGGCCAGCACGGCTGGAATCCGTTAATTCTGAAAATCCATGCTGGTTAATCATCCAACTACGAACGTGTTCAAGTGTAGGTTTTTCTAATTCTGCCGGAGCTTCATACAGGTAAAAATCGCTATACATTTTTACTTGAATCCGCCGTGCGGGAAGTTCTTCATCTAGCTTAGATTTAGGCTGAGCTGCGGCTTTCTTCCCTTTCTTGGGGGTTTTGGCTGCACAGCAAGTTTCTTTTTCATTTTTGTTTTTTTCTTCTTCCGGTGGGGTTTCCCATTCTTCTCCAAATAGATTCATATTTTCTTTCCTCCCTTTTATACAAGCAATAAGCCCTGATTTTCTACTCTGCTCTGCCCCTTCTTTCTAAAATAGATTTTTTAATTTCTTATTCATCGGAGTCAGCCATTCGTCCGGGAATGGTTTATTCTCTACCGCTTTAAGTAGAGAATCTCCCAATAACCCTGACTGATTATTGGCCGGAAGCCCGTTATTGGACGGCATGGCAGTTATAATATCCGGCATTTTATGCAATTGCCAGGGCTGCTCTATTGGGATGTGATTGGTTCCCATGCAGATTCGCCCGTCTGCCCATGCGTTGAAGTAGGGATACCGAAACAATTCGGTATCGGGCTTAACTACCCGCTCTTTGACCGCATACATATAGGTGGTGGCTACGATTTGATTTGTAACCACAAACATATAGACAATCCCTGGGTATCCTACTTGGTAGCTGCGTTCCTCAAAAATAATGCCGGCGATACGAGGTTCCCGGTACATTATTACTGAATATGTGCCGGTAGACTCCTTGTACCCTAATGTTCCTAGTGGAAGTAGGGGGCTCACATGCCCTTCTGGGGTTTTCTGATATACCGCTTCGTTAAACACATTTAAGAAAGATTTAATATCAACGTTATGCCAATAAGATATGCCGTTATCTGTTCTTTCTATTTCTGCGCCATTTTCACTGATGCGGCAGACTATTTGCATTTTTCTCCCTCCTCTGGATGATAGATGCCTTCAAAGATTTTCCGGAGTTTTATGCAGGTGTTTATTATACTGTTGTAGCAATAATCATTGGGGAAGTAAGACAAATCCGCATAAAACAATAATCCATCATCCTTAACGGTCACCCTCATTAATCCTTCCTTAGATTCCGGGCAGTAGAAATCCTTAATAACAAGGGTTTCTTCTTCCATAAAGTACCCGTCTTCTTGGGATAAGAGGTTTAAGGATTCCTGGATATGTGGGTAAGGAACAGTAATGAAAAGGGCATAAATTTCTTCATAATCCACTTCAGGATATCCTTCCTCCCGCCAATTCTCGATAGAGTCACAGAATTCTGTGATTTTATCTTCTAGCGACTCCGAGAGGGCCATAATTACGGAGACAGTGGACATTAGGAACGTAGAGTTCCCTTGCTCGCAGTATACCGAATATCCAAACAGGCGATCGGTTATATCTGCTAAATCTCCAAGCTCTTTTTTAACGAAAAATAAAGTTTGGAGATTATACAATCTTTGCAGGATTTCATCCTGCGCTTCGTCGGAATCCATTAAATATTGGTAATCCATACTGCACCCCCTAAATAAAATCATCGATAGGCAATAACGGAGTATGCAGCAATAATTGTCCGAACCTCTTAGTGATCTCAAGGTTGTTTATTCGGGTTCGGATCTTTTCGGCATGGGCGTTGTCTGACTCTGTGCCGAACAATCCGTATAAAAATTCCTCAAGTTCGTGCCACTCGGCCTCGGGAACAGCCAAATGTTCGGAAGATATATAATCTTCGGTTAGTAAATCTAACAGATAATCATATCTCCCTAACTTTTCGGAATTTTCTTCGGTTAGTTCTTGTCTTGGAAGGCGTGAAACGCCCTCCAAGAGCTGATCTAAATTTACTTTCATGCGAGGCATCTTCCTCCCCGCAATTCGATGACCGTCATGGCCATTTTTTTGATACATTCTTGTGGCAGATGGTCTTTAAACCGGTCTGCGACATCAAGAATCAAATCGGCAGTTTCTTTAGGAGAAAAAGCTCCGCCCTGGGGGGTCATGCAGTGGAGTTTGCCGTTGGCAAAATCTTTCGCATTCTGCTCCACCCGGACAAAATACTCGCGAGCTTCTTCCCCTTTTGGGGTTTGAGAAGCCATAGCCAACTTCTTTGCAAAGGTGGCGGTGAGTTTATAGTCTTTTGTTGGGTGAGGGTTGCCAAACCCCGATTTCTCGCGTTCATCATCAATGATGAACGGAAAATAATCAATTCCTGGTTCAGCAAAAATATTTTCAATAATATTTTTTTTAACCCATCTAGCATAATTGGCAGGGTGTAGTTCCAGGAATTCATACAGCTTTCTGGCCGTAGTCATTCCCTCTTCATCTACTCCCAAAGCAACCTCGATTGGGGTCTGCCTTTCCCGTTCGGAAACCGGTACGGGGAAAGCCTCACAGTGGGATTTCTGGAAATAATACTGGAGGTCGTCGCCTTTCCAGTTACTATTCCAGGCCTTTACTAAAGCCTTCATGGGGTCCGGATACTTGGATGCCCACCAATATACATCGATGGGGACGTTTTTGATCCGATTGTCCGGAAAGGCTTTCGCCAGCCGGAGATAATTTTCAACGCTGGTGGTGTTTTTCTTCATAACCAAAGCTATGTCAGAAACATTCATGCCCTGGTTATATAGTTCCATGCAAGCATCGGCATTGGCAAACGTATCTTCCCAGCGCTTTTCTATCATTCTGTGTTCTTTCTTGGAAACAGAACTCATAATATCCCTCCTAAATAGAAAAGGCTCTAAGCTAGAGCCTTTTGGTATTTTCTGCGCGTGGCTTCTCCGCCACGGATATGACGTTCTTTTTTGTTCTGATACAAAACCGAACTTACTTTCCAGTAAAGCTCGGCGTCGATTTTCGGCAGCCTCTCAGACACATCTTTGTGGATAGTGGATTTACTTACCCCAAAGTGTTC
This sequence comes from Clostridiaceae bacterium, assembly GCA_033809185.1. Taxonomy (GTDB): domain Bacteria; phylum Bacillota; class Peptococcia; order DRI-13; family JAPXME01; genus JAPXME01. The sequence continues at coordinate 680 of JAPXME010000101.1, read as the reverse complement.
TGCGGCCTGCCGCACGGTGTCAGACGTTTTCAATATGTGCCGCCCGACTCTGGCGGCTCTTTTTCTGATATGGTCCTGCATGGCTTTCTCCTTTCTATAAATTTTTCTAATAAAGGCCGGTAGAGCTGTACCCGCCTTTGCCCCGAAGAGTTTTGCCTAAGTCCTCTTCTGAAGAAACTTCGGTAAACTTTCTCTGGGGTGCTTTCTCGATTTCGCCCTGGCAGATTCGCATAAAAGGCTCCACGGCGAATTTCTTTCTTCCGGCGTTGTGGATAATAACTCCAACTTCACCACGGTAGTCAGAATCTACAGTCCCGGGAGAATTGGTCAGCGTAATGCCTTTTAAAGCAAGCCCGCTACGTGGTTTTAGGGTGAGCTTGTATCCCGGCGCGATTGCAACTTTGATTCCTAGCGGGATCAGCACAGTCTGGCCTGGATTAATTATCATCGGCTCAATATTGGCCGAATAAAAATCCATGGCCGCTGCGCCAGGAGTCATGTACTCCGGCATAGGGACGCGCATCTCACTATTTAATGGAATGCGAAAAATTTTGAACAATATAAAACCTCCTTAAAGCCTTTCGGCTAATATTTTTGATTCTGGTATGCCAGTGGCTTTCCAGAAAAAAGATCTTTCTATAAATAGAAAAAGCCCGGCGCAATGGCCGGGCTTTTAGCTA
>JAPXME010000100.1:0-7098 GCA_033809185.1 Clostridiaceae bacterium | reverse complement strand
TTCTAACGATACTTCGTTAAGACTTTTTGCCAGTCTTGTCAAAGGCAAGCCGTGTTCTTGTTACTCTTCATTACCGGCGCTAAAGGAAAACAAGAACTGGTTGCCGTTTCCTCGCCTGGAAATGTCTAAACCTGTATCATAAGAAAACAGGTTATCGGTCGAAAATCGCATCCCTGCTTAGTTCTCCCTACCCGGCACGTCCTGTGCCGGGTCAACCTGTTTTCTAACGATACTTCGTTAAGACTTTTTGCCAGTCTTGTCAAAGGCAAGCCGTGTTCTTGTTACTCTTCATTACCGGCGCTAAAGGAAACGAGAACCGGATTACCAGTTGAGGAAGTGGTAATACGGTTCTTGTTTTCTTGTTCTTCATTCTATATTTATTGTAGGTTCATTAGAAGCTCGCCGGCTTTAACCTGGGAACCTTCTTTGACTAAGATTTCTGATACGGTTCCTTTGGTACGGGCTACGATTTTAGTTTCCATCTTCATAGCCTCAATTATAATCAAGCCTTCATTTTCCTCTACGGATTGGCCTTCCTTGACGAGGATTTTAGATACGGTACCAGGAATACTAGCACCTACTTGATATTTATTAGTAGGGTCGGCCATTTTAACTTTAATGGCTTTACTTTGTGCGTTCTTTTCCGGTACAGCGATCTCCCGCCGGATTCCGTTAAGTTCGAAAATGACGCTTCTGGTTCCGTCTTCGTTTAGCTCTCCTAAGCCGATATATTTGATGACTAAGGTTTTACCGTCTTCAATCGTTAAGGTGGTAGTTTCGCCGGCATCTAAGCCTTGGAAGAAGACATGAGTATCCATGCGGCTGATATCGGAATACTCTTCTCTATGGCGTAAGTAGTCTTCCAGAACCTTAGGATAGAGACAATAACTGAGTATTGACTTCATGTCAGGTTCTTCAACGGCTAATTCTTCTTTCAATTTGACTTTTACTGCCTCAAAATCAACAGGTTCCAAGAGTTCACCAGGACGGCAGGTTATTGGTTCCTCACCTTTTAAGACGATTTTTTGCAGTTCAGGTGGGAATCCGCCCATAGGCTGGCCCATATAGCCTTTAAAGAAAGTAACTACAGAATCTGGGAAGGTTAAAGCCTGGCCTTTTTCGATAATATTGTCCTTGGTGAGATTGTTCTGCACCATGAAGATAGCCAGATCACCAACCATTTTAGAGGAAGGTGTAACTTTGATAATATCACCCAGCATTTCGTTAACAACACTGTACATTTCTTTGACTTCAGTAAACTGATGGCCTAAGCCTAGGCTTTCTACTTGAGGTTTTAAGTTGGAGTATTGACCGCCAGGGATTTCGTATTTGTAGATTTCAGAGCTGGCTCCTTTTAAGTCTGACTCAAACTTAGAATATTGGGGTCTAACGTCTTGCCAATAGTTTGATAGTTGTTGCAAGTTATCGTGGTTTAGACCGGTGTCCCGGGGTGTTCCCTCCAAGGCCTTTACTAAGGCGCCAATAGCAGGTTGGCTGGTTTGACCAGACATGGAGTTTAAGGCACAGTCGACAATATCCACTCCAGATTCAGCAGCTAACATTAAGCATGCGATCTGGTTACCACTGGTATCGTGTGTATGCAGGTGAATTGGTACACCAATTTCTTCTTTAAGTGCCTTAATCAAGGCTCTAGCTGCATATGGCTTCAAGAGACCTGCCATGTCTTTGATAGCGATAAAGTGTACGCCGAGTTTTTCTAATTCTTTGGCCATATTGACATAATACTGTAAGGGGTATTTGTCACGCTTAGGATCTAAAATGTCACCAGTATAACAAATAGTTCCTTCCGCTACCTTACCGCATTTCAAGGTTTCATCAATGGCCACTTCCATACCTTTAATCCAGTTCAAGGAATCGAAAATACGGAAAATATCGATACCACTATTAGCTGCTTCACGAATGAAAGCGCGAATTACATTATCCGGGTAGTTAGTATAACCTACGGCGTTAGCTCCCCTGAGCAGCATTTGCAAGGGAATATTGGGTATCCTCTCCCGTAATTCTTGCAAGCGGGTCCAGGGTGATTCATATAAGAAACGATAGGCCACATCAAAGGTTGCACCGCCCCACATCTCCAAAGAAAAGACATCTGGAATGAGATTACTGGTTGCTCTGGCTATGGTAAGCATATCTTTACTTCTGACTCTTGTAGCCAGTAAGGATTGATGGGCATCACGGAAAGTAGTGTCTGTTATCAGTAGTTTTTTCTGCTCCAAGACCCATTTTTGTAAGCCTTCAGGTCCTTTCTCATCTAGAAGCTGCTTGAGACCAGGAGGTGGAGTATCAGGTAAATTACTTGGCACTCTAGGAGTGTCGTAAGCTGGTTTGGGAGGACGGGGTTCGTTAACGATAATATTGCCCAAGTATTTTAATACTTTGGTAGCCCTGTCCTTAGGAGGTTCTAGATCAAACAACTCTGGAGTCCGATCGATAAAACCAGTATGACAATCACCACTAAGGAAAGTCGGGTGACTTAAGACGTTGCTTAAGAAAGGTATATTAGTTTTAACTCCTCTAATTCTGATTTCATTTAGGGAGCGCAGGGCCTTTTTGGTTGCTCCCTCAAAGGATCTATCCCAAGTAGTTACTTTAACTAACAGACTATCATAGTAGGGTGAGATTACAGAACCGACAAAGGCGTTACCGGCATCAAGTCTAACTCCGAAGCCGCCTCCACTGCGGTAAGCCGTAATTTTCCCGGTGTCAGGAGCAAAGTTATTACGGGGATCCTCTGTAGTAACCCGGCATTGGATGGAATAGCCACTGGCCTGAATATCAGACTGTTTGCTGATTCCAATCCCTGGGGCATTTAATGAATACCCTTGGGCTATTAGGATTTGGGCTTGCACAATATCAACACCGGTAAGCATTTCTGTGATCGTATGTTCAACCTGAATACGAGGATTCATTTCAATGAAATAGAAGTCGCCGTTAGCATCAACTAAGAATTCGATTGTGCCCGCGTTTTCATACTTTACTGCCCGAGCGATCTTGAGAGCCGCCTCGTGGATTTTTTCTCTGATTTCAACAGACAAGGAGAAGGCAGGAGTAAATTCAATAACTTTTTGATGGCGACGTTGAATAGAGCAATCCCGTTCAAAAAGATGGACGATATTGCCGTGCTTATCACCTAGTATTTGCACTTCAATATGTTTAGGTTTTTCAAGATATTTTTCAACAAATATATCATCATTGCCAAAAGCTTTTTTGGCTTCACTCTTAACTAGCTCTAATTGATCGGCCAGGTCTTCCGGCTTATGCACAACCCTCATACCACGTCCGCCACCGCCTGCAGCTGCCTTGAGGATTACTGGATACTTACACAACTCAGCGATTTCTTTAGCTTCTTCCAAGGATTTGATGGGTTCTTTACTTCCTGGAATAGTCGGAACTCCGACTTGATCAGCGATATTCTTAGAATTAATCTTGTCTCCCATTTGATCAAGAATTTCCGGGGTGGGCCCAATGAAAGCGATACCTGCTTCCCGACAGGCCCGGGCAAAATCGGCATTCTCGGCTAAAAAGCCGTAGCCCGGATGGATAGCGTCCACTCCTTTTTTCTTGGCCAGACTGACGATTTGGTCTATATCCAAATAGGCATCCAAAGGTCCTTTGTTCTCACCGATCTGGTAAGACTCATCAGCTTTGGTGCGAAACAGACTATAAATATCCTCTTTGGAATAAATTGCTACAGTGTGGATACCCAGGTCAGCACAGGCACGGAAAATTCTAATGGCGATTTCACCTCGGTTGGCCACAAGAACCTTTTTAAATTCTTTAATCATCTAATCACCCTTTTATATATGATATATAGATTCAGTATCTAGAATTAGATTTGTATCTAGACTTAAATATTATTGATATTATACTTTTTATTAATGTTTTTGACTACTCCTTACAAAAATGTATACACAACTTAGTATGTTGTATACAGAAATTAAATTGCCGAAGTTAGTCTAATATAGTACAATTTATGGTGTTAAATCAAGGTGTTAGGAGATGTTAGCTAGTAATGGATAAGTTGTTAGATAAGATGAAGGAGTTTCTCAAAATGGATTCGGAGCTTCCCTTTGGGGAGTTTAGAGAGTATTATCAGGCAGTTATGGATTATCTGCAGGAAAAGTATGAGGGCATGAATCAAGAGGAATTGGTTCAAGCCCTATACATATTACAAATTGTAGCAGGTAATGCTTCAACCAGGGCTCAACGCAAAAGTGATGTTAAAAAGAAATTTATGAAAATGGCTGAGAAAGCTAGCTTCTGGTGCAAAGCGATCAATTATCGTTTAGAGAAAGAAGGTTTAAGCCAGGAACAAATTAACGCGGCTTTAGAGAATATAAATCCAGAAATGTAAATCCTGAAATTAATCCTTCCTCTATAAGTTATTAAGGTAGAAGCTGTTAGGAACATTATTGGGATGGCGGCGTCTAACTGTATTAGCAAGCCTTAGTGGGCCTTAGCAGGTCTGACGATTAATAACCTTGCCTTTAACTAAAATTATAAAGTGTGGAGAAAAGAGGAACAAGATTATGAAAAAATTTTTGGGGTTGGTTTTAGTTCTACTACTAGCTTTAGTTGTTTTTGGCTGTGCCAAGGCTCCTCAGCCGTTACCTACGGATCCCGTGCTGGAACAACAGGAACAGGAGGAGCAAGAAACCAATAGAGAACAAGAAGAACAGAGGGAAGAAGAGGAAGGGGAGAACGTAGCGCAAGTAGGGGAAACAGGGTTTAAACCTAGCTTGGCTGGAATAAAATTAGGTGATCCCTTAGAATTGGTATTAGAAATCCTGGGTAATGAGTATACAGAATCAGTTGTTAATGAACCATATCCTTTTGGTGAAGCTTTTATAACCATGGAGTATGAGAATGGTATTAAACTAATTGTCGGCAAGGATAGTAAGTTGGTCTTCGAGATGGAGACGACTTCCCAAGACACCCCTACTAATTTTGGGGTTAAGGTTGGCGATAAAGCCGAAGATGCTTTGGCTAAGCTGCGAGCTTTTTATGAAGAAGCTGTTAGTAATCATAGTGATGATACGCTAGTAGGTTGGTTCTTATTGGAGGATCTAGATTTAATAATCTTAAATTTTGAAAAAGACGATATCCTAGTGAATGATCCCATTGTAAAGCCGGGAGCCTTAGTAGAGAGAATTAAGTTAAGTAATTTTTTCTATATGGATTAGTATATATGTAGTATATTGGGATTCGTATTATTTTAGAAATTGAAGATCTATGGTAGGGTGCTTTTAGAAGGCGCCCTTTTTTGTTTTTGAACTTTGACACTATTTGCTAGTCAAGATACAATAAATAGAGTAGTTTGCGACACTCCTGAAAAAGGAAGGGGTTTTCATGGAAAATTATAATGTTCCCAAGAATAAGAACAACAAAGTAATAATCTTGCTAATAGTAATAGTGATGGCAATACTGCTGATCTTACGGGGATTAGCTACATTTAAGCTGGATTTAACCTGGTTTCAATCTTTAGGATATGAATCTGTGTTCTGGCAAACCTTTTTAGCCAGAATCCTTTTTGGCCTAGGTGTATTTTTATTCGCAGCACTGTTAGTTTTTCTAAATCTATTGATAATACAGAAGATTGCTCGAAGATCTGTCCATATTCTTATTTCCTTGGCCATATCACTAATAACTGCCTTCGTAGTAGTAGGAGGTTCCGCCGGCTTATGGTTGGAATATCTGAAATTCGCTAACGCCCAGCCTTTTGGTATAGTTGATCCTCAATTTGGCTTGGATATTAGTTTTTATACTTTTAAGTTACCGTTTTTGTGGGTGATCTACCGTTTTATTAATATTGGGCTGATTGCTAATCTAGTGATCACTGTAATCATGTATTTGTTACTTGCACCTAAGAGTAAAATGGAGGTTGATTCTGACAATTCTACTGTACGCATTTTCAGCGGGGCTGAAAAAAGAGGCCTAAGTCATATTAGTATTATGCTGGCTTTAATTTTTGCCTGGCAGGCTGTTAATTATAAGCTTTCTACATATGAATTGATGTATTCCCAGGTTGGTTCGGTAATTGGCGCAGGGGCTACAGATATAGGTGCCAGGTTACCTGCTTATCTGATTATGATGATAGCTTCTTTGCTGGTAGGAGCCTTGATTTGTTTGTTCCGCAGAAAGCGCTTCCGCCTGTCCATAGTAGCTATAGGGTCGTATTTTGTCTTGATGGTTGTTGCTATCGGTATATTTCCCGGGTTATATCAGAAATTTGTGGTGGATCCGGATGAACTAGGACGGGAGAAACCCTATCTGGAGCATAATATCAAGTATACCAGAATGGCTTATGGCTTAGATAATATAACGGAGATAGAGTATCCGGTAGGAGAGCTGACGGCTCAGGACATTGCTGAAAACCGTGATATTATTGATAATATCCGGATCTTGGATCATAGGGCGACACTTAGCACTTATGGCCAACAACAAGAAATTCGCTATTATTATGATTTTATCGATGTGGATATAGACCGTTATGTAATTGATGACAAGCCCACCCAGACTATGATTGCAGCCCGAGAGCTGAATAAAGCCTCTTTGGCGGATCAAGCTAAAACCTTTAATAATCTGATGTTCAAGTATACCCACGGATTTGGGATAGTAATGAGCCCGGCTACTAAAATCTCCAATGTGGGACTTCCGGAATATCTAATCAAGGATATTCCTCCGCAATCAAATCACTTCCATATAAAAGAACCGCGAATTTATTTTGGTGAGGCGACTAACGACGCTGTTATAGTAAACTCTGGTTTAGCGGAATTCGATTATCCTTATGGGGAGGACAATGTGGAGTATACCTATCAAGGTGATAAGGGTATACCGATGACAACTCTTAATAAGCTGTTTCTAGCTATTCGGGAAGGCGAGATAAAATTTCTACTCTCTGATTATATAAAACCGGATAGTCTATATCTAGAAACCAGAAATATTTTAGCCAGGGTAAGACGTTTAGCCCCATTTCTGCGTTATGATCGGGATCCTTATCTTGTCTTAGGGGAAGATGGTAAGCTTTATTATCTGTTGGATGCTTATACTGTTACTGATAAATACCCCTATTCTCAA
>JAPXME010000099.1:0-7107 GCA_033809185.1 Clostridiaceae bacterium | reverse complement strand
GACATTTACTACTGCTGACCGTTGGGGCTGGCGGAGTGGTTGCTGAATAGCCTGGTTGCAGATTACAGCCAGATATTTATGGGCGGGAGAGAGTCTTTTGTCTGGTAAGTAGGCCATTTGCCAGCCACTGACTTTGTAAGCGGCTTTTAATAGTGCCAGGGCTTTTTGTGGTTTTCTATCAATGGTATTTCCTACTATTTGTCCGAATCTTGCGATAAGTGGGTTCATAGAGGGAATCAAACCTTTCTGAGAAAAAATTTAGATAGTGCCTTTGCCAATATTAAGCTATAATCTATTATAACACGCTAGAAGCTAGCTGGTAGTTAGGAACATTCTCAAGAGCCATAACGTCTATAATAATGCTTCAGTTGGCGAAGCTAATATGATGTTGGCTAGTAAAAGGGGTGAAGTAGAAAGCAATGTTTTCGCTTATATTAATAGTACCTATAATCTTGATAATTGTTATTTTGTTAATTATTGCTGGAGTTAAGGCGACTTCGTCGAAAAAAGGAGGGGAAGATATGATTAAAACTGTCTATGTTTATTTGGTTCTTTTTGCTACCTTGATGATGACTATTGGAGGAAGTGTGTCTGCTTTCATGGCTATTGCTGATATCGCTAGTCCTACTGGGTATTATCAATCCTTTGAAGAATACAAAATGTACGGACATAAAACTCCTGTAGCCGAGGGTCAAGGCGATACTGAATTATCCGAGGAAGAATTGTTGGAAAGATACAATGCCATGGTGGCCACAGAACAAGCCAGGCAAGTAAACAGGGCTGTGAACAGCCTGATTAAAAGTTTAGGCTGGATTATTGTTCCGTTACCAATCTTTATATATTATCAAAAAAGAATTCCTAAAAGGGAAACTGAAAAAACAGAGTAATAAATAACCGATAAGGATAATTTACCGCAAAGAAATAACCCTTGCTAATTAAGGGTTATTTCTTTATGATATTGAATAACATAAAATGAACAGGTCTAACGATAAAAGAAAGGTACAATAAAATGAGCTTAATTGTGGAGCTTACTCAGCTTAATCATACCGGCCAGGCTGCTGAGCTTGTGGCTGCATTGAAAAACGAATTGGATGAGGACAAGCTCATTCAATTAGTGCCAGAGTTAGAGTCAGCCAAAGGCTTTCAGCAGAACCATCCAAGCCATTATGTAGATGTGTATCAACACACTTTAGAGGTTATTAAAGGGTTACCTAATCATAGCCTACTAAGGCTGACAGCTCTGTTTCATGATCTAGGGAAAATGGATTCAAAAGTTGTTGATGATGAAGGAATAGATCACTTTTGGGGTCACGAAGCAAAAAGTGTAGAAATCGCCAAGCAGGTCTTGTCTAGGCTTGGCTTTGATTATCGAATAATTGTTCTCATAGCCATGTTGATACAAGATCATGATACACCAGTTGCTAATGATGATAAATTGGTAGATAAGGCAATAGGTTATGGCCAGATCTACCTGGAAAAACTTCAAGAGTATCAACTACAGGAATATCAACCGCGGGTTAAGGATCTAGACGATGAAAAATATGGGCAATTATCTCAGGCTGAAGTAAAAGCCCTAGGGGTCGAGATTTTGAAATTGCTTCTTCAGCATCAAATAAGCGACCTTAAGGCCCACAGCAAAGAATATTGCCAGAGAGAATTACCGGGACTAGAAGAATTACTCAGTAGACTAGAGACTATCTGAACAAGTAAAATAAGAGCATTAACTCGAGAGAAGAAGTTTCTTTAGCGGGCTGAAATCAGCCTCCTAGGGTGATTTCTTGTTGGCTGTACCAGTCTAAGGCTTCATGCAGATGCTCAACACGGTAATCCGGCCAGTACTCATCTAAAATATAAAAATCGGAATAAATCGTCTGCAAAGGGAGAAAACCGCTTAATCTGCGACGACCACCCCAGCGGATAATCAGATCAATCCTGGAGATACCGCAGGATCCAATGTTCTTCAAGAGAGATGCTTTGCTGGGAACCTTGCCGCCTGCCGCGTGAGCTAAGCCCTTTTGAATATCCCATTGCCAGCTATAGTTAACTAAAAAATTAACTTTCATCGATCCTTGGCCAAAGGTAACTCTTTTCCCGGTGAAAGGCAATAACTCCTTGGGGAAAAGGGGAGAATCCGTATTACCTACAACCAATAAGGAGGCGTCATATTTAGTTAACTTGCATACAGCCTCAACACAGGCTTTTTGAAAAGCTATACGCTGCACGGCTGGGCGTTTAGTATTATCCTGGGTAAAGCCATAGAAGGTCATTTCTTCTACTCCTAAGTCCAGACAATGTTGATACAGTTGAAATCCTGGGTCAATACCATAGGAATAACCCGATTCTTTGGTTAGGCCATGAGCCAAGGCCCATCTGCGGTTCCCATCAGGTATTACGCCTATATGTTTGGGAAATTTTCCTTTAGAATAGGATACTGTTAGTGAATTTTGCATAGCTTACCCCTCGATAGATAAATTTTTTAGAGATCAATATTATTAATAGTTTTAGCAATTATACAGTAAATAATTCCAGCAGGAGGAAGGATAATGAGCAAATTAGCCGGTAACGGCTGTGATGTTACAATTCCAACTACAGAGCGTGTATCGCTTTCTGAGATAGAACGGAGGTTAATAACCAAATATCGCCGTTCTTTATGGTCCAAGTTTATCCAAGCTATTAAGGAATATGAACTGATTAACGAGGGCGACAGGGTTGCTGTGGCAATTTCCGGTGGTAAGGATAGCCTCGTTTTAGCCAAACTGATCCAGGAACTGGAGCGGCATGGGCCAGTTAAATTTGAAGCGAAGTTTATTTCCATGGATCCCGGTTACCTTACGGAAATTAAGGAACTACATCTAGATAACTGTGAATATTTACAGATTCCTCTTACCTTTTTTGAGTCACGGATTTTTGATATTGTAGATAATATTGCTGCTGATTACCCTTGTTATATGTGTGCCAAGATGCGGCGAGGGGCCTTATATTCCAAGGCTCAGGAGTTAGGCTGTAATAAGCTGGCTTTGGGCCATCATCTAGACGATGTTATTGAAACTACCATGTTAAACCTACTTTTGGCAGGCTGTTTTAAGACCATGTTACCTAAGCTGAAGTCCCAGAATTTTGAGGGTTTAGAGCTAATTCGTCCTCTTTACCATGTGCGGGAGGAGCATATCGAGGATTTTGTAAAAGATTGTGGTCTTACACCTTTAAATTGTGCTTGTATTGTTTCAGCCGGGAAAACGGCCAATAAGAGATATGATATTAAAAATTTGATAAAAAACCTAAGCCAAGATTATCAACAGGTGGAAAAGTCCATTTTTAGTGCGGCTAAGAATGTTCAATTGGATTGTGTACTGGGTTGGAAGAAGGACGGTAAAGTCCATTCATTCTTAGATGATTACTAAAAGCCTGCTGTATAGGTGAAAATAATCTGGAACTCTAATAAATAGGGAAACTGCGGACTGAAAATTATTGCTTGACACGAAGAAAGGGAGAATATAAAATCTATAGACAATGGGGTAGTAAAGTAATATAATAGCGTTCTTATCAAGAGAGGTGGAGGGACTGGCCCAATGAAACCCGACAACCGGTCTAAAGGACACGGTGTCAATTCCTGCGGATAAACATACCGCGAGATAAGAAGGGGAAAAATATATAGCAAGGCCTCTTCTTTTGGAAGTGGCCTTTTTTGTTAGGACTGCTGGCTGTTGGTGGTTAGACGGGAGGGGATAAAATGATTGAATTACAAAACGTTACTAAAGTATATAAAACCGGTAAGAAATCTGTAGTAGCCCTCGATAATGTAAGCTTGCATATCCCTAAAGGGGTTGTTTACGGGATTATTGGTTTAAGTGGGGCAGGTAAAAGTAGCTTGCTCAGAATGATCAATATGTTAGAACGCCCCACCGAGGGTAAAATCATTATCAACGGTGAGGATATAACTCAGTACAATAATAAGCAACTTCAAGATTTGCGTAAAAAAATCGGCATGATCTTTCAACATTTTAATCTGCTTTCATCGCGAACAGTGGAAGAAAATATTGCTTTGCCCCTGGAAATTGCCGGCTTCAGCAAATCGGAAATCAAAGAGAGAGTTAGCGAGATAATTCCTTTAGTTGGTCTGGAGGATAAACAATACAATTATGTAGGAACCTTAAGTGGAGGGCAAAAACAGCGGGTAGGTATAGCCCGGGCCTTAGCTAACAGACCACAGCTTTTGCTTTGTGATGAGGCTACTTCAGCTTTAGATCCCCAAAATACTGCGGCTATTCTAGAGCTTTTAAAAGATATCAATAAAAAGCTTGGGCTGACTATAGTACTGATAACCCACGAAATGGAGGTTGTAAAAAAAGTTAGCGATCATGTATCCTTCATGGCTGATGGTAAGATCTTGGAAAGTAATTCAGTCATAGGAATCATGTCTAATCCTAAGCATCCCCTCTTGAGATCCTTCCTGCAAAATGACGAAGATAAACTAGCCAACTTTATTAAAGAACAAAAACATATGATAGATCCGGGAGCCCTTCTGGTTCGCCTTATCTTTATCGGTGAAATAACCCGGGAGGCTGTTCTGGCCGAAATCATCCGCAGTTGCCAGATAGAGGTCAATATTTTGCAAGGGCAGGTTGATAGCATCAACGATACGCCAATAGGAGATTTGATAGTTGAACTGCGGGGTGCCAAGGAAGATCAAGAAAAGGCCTTAGCCATGTTGAAGGCTAAGGGCGTAGAATACGAGGTGGAACAATGTTAGAGATTTATCTTCAATCAACTTGGGAAACTGTCTATATGGTGTTGATTTCCACCGTTATCGCCGGGGTTTTTGGCATACCCTTAGGGATATTTCTGGTGATAACCGGGCCAGGTGGGCTCTGGGAAAAACCGCTTATTAACAAAATATTGGGTTTGCTAGTCAATATTTTCCGTTCGATTCCGTTTATTATTTTATTAGTTATCTTACTTCCAGTGACAAAGTTTTTAGTAGGAACCAGGATTGGTACAGAGGCAGCAATTGTACCCTTGACTATCGCGGCCATACCTTTTGTGGCCAGACTAGTAGAATCTTCCCTCAAAGAAATTAATCGTGGAATTATTGAAGCTATACAGGCCATGGGTGCAACGCCGCTGCAGATTATCCGTAAGGTTCTAATTCCTGAAGCTACACCCGGAATTCTCCTAGGGCTAATCATTACCTTTGTGACACTGATTGGGTATTCAGCTATGGCTGGCGCAGTCGGAGGAGGTGGCTTAGGAGACCTGGCTATTCGTGAGGGGTACCAGCGTAATAATATGGAGGTTGCCTGGGTTACAGTTGTAATACTGGTAATTATGGTTCAGCTAGTGCAAAGTATAGGGGAAAATCTTGTTAACAGAATTAGAAGAAAGAGAGGATTAACACTATGAAAAAATTAAAATCATTATTAACTGTATTAGTTATCTTAGTGCTGGCAACAGCAATTGTCGGGGGATGCGGTTCCACTCCGGCTGAGAATAATCAGCAAACAGGTACCGGTGACGAGAATAAATCTATTGTCTTAAAAGTAGGTGCAACTCCTGTTCCCCATGCCGAGTTATTAGCTGAGGTCAAGGATGATTTAGCTGCAGAAGGTATTACCTTAGAGATAGTAAATTATCAGGATTATGTGCAACCTAACTTGAACCTAGCTGATGGAGAGATTGACGCTAACTTTTTCCAACACATCCAGTATCTCGAGGGCTTTAATAAGGACCATAATCTTGATCTGGTTAATGCTGGCGGTATTCACATCGAGCCAATGGGAATTTACTCTAATGTAATCAGTGACCTTAAGGATGTCAAAGAAAAAGCAAAAGTAGCTATACCTAACGATGCTACAAACGGCGGAAGATCTTTGCTCTTACTAGAAAAAGCTGGTCTGATCACTATAGGTGAAGTTGAAGGTGATATCACTCCAAGAAGCATCAAAGAGAACCCACATAACTTAGAGATTATTGAAGTAGAAGCCGCTATGCTGCCTAAAATTGTGGACGACGTGCAATTTGCTGTTATTAATACGAACTATGCCTTAGATGCTGGTTTTAATCCGATGAAGGATGCATTATTCATGGAAGATAGCGATTCTCCTTATGTTAATATCATCACTACCAGAAAAGGTGATGAGAATTCACCAGCAATTAAAAAGCTTATCGAAGCTCTAACCAGTGAGGATATAAGAAACTTTATCATCGAAAAATACGAGGGTGCAGTTGTACCAGCCTTCTAAAAAGCCTAGATTTAAGTAGCAGAAAAATACACAAAGAGCAGAAACAAAGCATATAAAGCACAAAAAGCCAGACCCTTTTCCAGGCCTGGCTTTATTGATCCAATGTTTTTTTACAAATACAATGAAGTTAAAAAGAGCTTAGCTTACATAGGAATTACGTTGATGGCTTGTGGTCCTTTGGGGCCTTGCTCTATCTCGAAAGCAACCCGCTGACCTTCCTCCAGAGATTTGTAACCGCCAATTTGGATGGCGGAATAATGGACAAAGACATCTTCACCACTTTCTAGCTGAATGAAACCAAAACCTTTTTCCGGACTAAACCATTTTACAGTGCCATGCATTCTTTTGCCTCCTAATAATAAATCGCAGGTAAACAGACCTACGCTAGATATTATGACGCTACATTTGTTGATTTATACCTAGCTAACGAATAAACAAATTGAAACATCTGGATTTCTTCGTAACTAGGAAACTTTTTGTCGCAAAACAAGTCTATTTAGTGGTACAATGAAGTACAGAGACAAAATATATTTTATATATTTCGGAGGACGAGATGGATAAGGCTTGGAAGGTATTAACTATTATTGCGTTAATGGTGGCTGTCTTCTTTGGCGGTTATGGTTTGATTTATGCCGCTAATAACTTGAGAGCAGTCGCCCTTGAGGAAAATATAACAGAAAAACATGATAAGCTTGGTGATGAGGGAGAAGCTAGCGAGGTTGAAGGGGTAGAGACTGTAGAAGATCCTACAAATGGACAAGCTACTACAACTTCCGGTAAACCGAAATTACCCAGTCGGCAGAAGCCTAACATTCAAGGTGATATTAGGTATATTGATGTTGCAGATCTGGACAAGACACTGATCCTC